>JBCCZW010000423.1:0-4431 GCA_039186805.1 Verrucomicrobiota bacterium | reverse complement strand
CTGACCTCGGCATTACCGTTAAATTCGTGGATCCCAAGAATCCTCAGAATTTTGCGGATGCGATCGACGGCAATAAGCGGGCATTGTTTTGCGAGACGGTGGGCAATCCTGCTCTAAACATCTGTGACCTCGAGGCTATATCTAAAGTGGCTCACGACAATGGGATTCCCTTGATTGTGGATGCTACGTTTTCGACTCCCTTTTTGACGCGCCCGATCGAGCATGGCGCGGACATAGTGGTTCACTCGCTGACTAAGTGGTTTGGCGGGCATGGAGCTGGGATTGGCGGTATCGTGGTCGACTCTGGTCGCTTCAACTGGGCTAATGGAAACTTCCCGTTGTATGACGAACCGGATACTTCGTACCACGGTTTGCGTTGGGGGCATGACTTGCCTGAGCCCCTTTCGCCGCTGGCGTTTATCCTGAGAATGCGCACGGTTCCGCTGCGTAATCTGGGCGCATGCATTTCGCCCGACAATGCCTGGCTGTTTTTGCAGGGAATTGAAACGCTGCATCTTCGCATGGAACGTCACTGCGAGAATGCTCGCGCGGTGGCCGAGCATCTAAAGAAGCAGGATGGCGTTGCATGGGTTCGGTATCCAGGTCTTGAGGACGATGGCAGCCGCGAGCTGACCGAGAAGTATCTCTCTGGAAAAGGGGGCTCGATGGTTGTATTCGGTATCGAAGGCGGCGCCGAGGCCGGCTCGAAGTTTATCGATTCGCTCGAACTCTTTAGCCACCTGGCAAACGTGGGCGATGCCAAAAGCTTGGCGATTCATCCTGCCACTACTACGCACAGCCAGCTTTCCCCTGAACAGCAAGCTGCAGGCGGTATCACGCCGGAATTGGTGCGTCTTTCGGTCGGGATCGAGCATATCGACGACATCTTAGGAGATATCGATCAAGCGCTTGAGAAATCGAATGCCGGAGCGCTGCAAGCTACCTGAGCTTCGCTCAGTACGCGGTAAGATCCCATTTTTTGATCAAGGGGCGATTGGTTTGATCGCTCCTTTTTTCGTCTTCAGGAGCGGGCGGATTCGGGATTAGACGAGCCTCTAAAAAGCGCTGAGCTAGCAGCTGCTTTGAGCTATGCAGAGGCTTTAGCGAGCTCCAAGGGCATTGCGAACGAGCTAAAAGCTGGGAAGATTCGTCAGAATATTAATTGCTGGAAACAATAGCTTCGTATAGAAAAATGAAATACGGAGCGAAGCTTGGCTGAGGTAGAGTTTATATATTTATGTTTATAGCTATGAGGAAGAGTTTTTTGAGGCTGTTTGCTTTGGGGGCAGTGTGTTGGCTCGGGAAAGTCTCTGCTTTGGACGCGGAGAGTCCGAACGTAATTTTCATACTAACCGATGATCAGGGATCCGGAGATCTGGGGTGTCACGGGAATCCGTGGATCAAAACGCCGAATCTCGACCGTTTTTACGAAGAGTCCGTCCGATTGACAGACTTCCACGCGAGTCCGGTTTGCACGCCTACGCGCGGGGCTTTGATGACGGGACGCTATCCCATAAACAATGGGGCTTGGGCGACCTACAAAGGTCGGGATGCTCTCTCCAAGGGCGCGATCACTATGGCGGAGGTCTTTCGCCGCAACGGATACCGGACAGGAATATTCGGGAAATGGCATTTGGGCGACAATTATCCCGTACGGGCGAGCGATTGCGGTTTCGAAATGGCGGTTCATCACAAGTCGGGGGGTGTGGGAGAGTTATCGGACTATTGGGGGAACAACTACTTTGATGATGTTTACTTCGTAAATGACGAACCTAGACAGTTCGAGGGTTATTGTACGGATGTATGGTTCGAAGAAGCGTTGAGGTTTATTGGCGAGGTAAAGGACCATCCATTTTTCGTCTACATTCCAACCAATGCGCCGCACGGACCCTTGTATGTAGATGACAAATACGCGGAGCCTTATCGCCATCTGGTCGGCGAGCATATTTTCAGCGCGGAATTTTACGGAATGATCGCGAATATCGATGAGAATTTCGGCAAGCTGGAGGCCTATTTACAGAAAGAAGGTTTAGCGGATAACACCCTATTGATCTTTTCTACCGACAATGGAACGGGAGCTGGAATGAGGCGTGATGGAAGATTGGGATATAACCATGGATTGAGAGGGAAGAAGGGACATCGTACGGAGGGAGGCCATCGCGTACCCTTCTTTATTCGATGGAAAGAGGGGAAGCTGGATGGCGGCCGCGATGTGGATGAGGTGGCGGTCCATGTGGATGTATTGCCGACGCTCGTCAAACTTTGCGGTCTTAAGATGCCCGAAGATATAAAGGTGGATGGGATTGACCTTTCGCCCTTATTGACGGGAGAGGTCGGATCGCTTCCGATTCGAGATGTATTTACGCATAACCGGCAGGACTGGCGGCCGCCAATGGATGTAGACGAAAGCTGCATTATCCGCGGCAAGTGGCGTTTAATCGATGGAAGCGAGTTGTATGATGTTTCAATGGATCGAATGCAGCGAAAGAATGTGGCGTCCCAGTATCCCGAAATAGTGAACGATATGCTGAAGAGCAATGAGCTGTTTATTGCGAAAGCGAAGTTGAATACTGAATACGCGGAATTTCCTGCTAGCATTATTGGGAGCGAGCGGCAGAAAGAGGTGAAGCTGACCATTCAGCATGCGATCGGAGAGGACGCAGGCTTTTGGAAATGCGAACAAGTGGCCGCAGGCTTGAAGAGCCGCAACAATACCCATTCGATTGAAATTGAAAAGGCGGGTACCTATCGAATCGCTTGTCGCCGTTGGCCGATTGAGTGTTCGGGGCCGGTGCGCGGCATTCCCGAGAAAAATCCCAAAGGCGGTATGTTCGATTACAAGACGATTTCACCTGAAAAAGCGAGGATCTCAATCGCCAATCAGGTTTGGGAAAAACCTGTGGGGAAAACTGAGCATGAAGTCGTCTTCGAGCTAAAGTTGGAACCTGGCAAGACGTTTTTAGTGAATGATTTCGTAGAAGGCCAGGAGACCTACGGAGTTTATTACACATACGTTCAATATTTGGGTAAGTGAGGGCTCTTTTTCTGGCTTGGTTTATAACCGAATCCTGGAGTTTTTAGGGAAGAGTGATCGAATCGCAGGGTGATTCCAAGTTACTAGGGACGTTGATTCGCGCCAATGATTGAAAAATGGATACAGAATGAAATGATTGGAAAACGAGGAGCACTTGAATCGAGATAGGGTTTCTTTGCCCGAAGCCCATGGGCGAAGACGCTTGCCTTGAGGTGGCGTGGCGAGGGCGAAGTTATTCGCTTCTGAAAGATATGATTGGCGGGGATGGGGAGGGTCTTTGCAATCAAGGCGGTGGCTGAAGCAACTGGTAACTCTCCTTGAGATACGCGATGAGTTGCTCGAAATGCGAGTCTTCGAAATCGGGATGGGGCGGCATAATCGTTTCGGGAAACACTTCTTTGGGGTTGGTTACGACCTTGCGCAGGTGGGCTTCGTTGAATGAGGCGTGAAGCTGAAGAATCTGAAAAGGGCGCTGGGAAGTGTTGCCTCCTGTTTCTCCGGGTCCTTGGTGACAGTTGTTGCAGCGTTGCAGAAACAGCGATCGCCCTTCCTGGGCGAGTTCTGAAAGTTGATCCATGGGGGCGCCGAAGAAAGGGCGGTATCGAATCTCGGTATTGACCGCGCGTATGCCTGACATTTGGGTTGCCGAGATCATGCCAAAAGCGGGCGATTCGGCAAAGCCGCTGTAGTCGCCTTCTATAAAAACATAGAATGGAGCCAAGGGTTCTATATCGCCGCCGAATATTGGCCAGTTACCTGCTGTAGGATCTTCTCCGTTGTAATATACCAGCAGAAGGGGATTTTTTTTAGCTACGTAACTTAGTTCCATGAAGCTTTCCCAGCGATCAGTGCATTCGAGTACAATACCGTCTTTTTCGGGAGGCAGGCCTAGAGCGTCGATGAGCGATTCGAGTGGAAGCACTCCGAGATCGGCCGGTTCGACCCCTGCGATAACAACCCCTCTTATGGTTTTGTATCCGTCGAGCCGCGCCAGATCTATTCGATTGAGGTACCCTTCGCCTGCGAGCCAACCCCCCGAGAAAAACAAAGAAGATTCTTCTGGAAGTTCTGTTCGCAGCACGGGAAGTTCGTTGCTGACGCGGTCTTCAGCCGCCGCCAGGCTTACGAACGCAAGCAAAGTCAAAAGGAGAGCGCGGAGCACGCTCAGCAACAGCAAGTGACATACCATCTAAAGATGAAGTTGAGTAAAGAAACGAGACTGGAAAGAATCTTTCGCCGCTTCTGGTTGGCTTGTCTGATTACAATCTGTTGCGCTCCTAGGTTGGTGTCGGGAGAGATTTCGACCGTTCGCTTTCAGGCCGATTGGTTTACCAATGGTCAATTCGCCGGTTTCATCGCGGCCGAGAAACGAGCTTATTACGAAACAGCGGGATTGG
>JBCCZW010000422.1:0-4443 GCA_039186805.1 Verrucomicrobiota bacterium | reverse complement strand
CCGGATCCTTTCGCTTATCTTCCGGAAAACCGCCGTCCCACACATCGATCTCAGTGATGCCGAATGTCTCCTTGGCGAACTTAGGGTAATCGAGAGCATCTAGATCGCCGCCCCGTGATTCGAAAAGCTGACGCAAGGAATACATCGAAAGACCTACCTCGTATATCTTTTCCGACTTTCCGCAGCCGCTGCTCCCAAAAAAGACTAAAGTCGCCAATAGTATTTGTATGCATTTCATAAAGACACCCTCTCTTAGTTAACTCGAGTCAGCAGCATCAGACGGAAATCCATCACCTGAGAACCCGGCATATCCAAGGCCCTCAGCTTCAGCGTTCCATCGCCTTTCTTTAAACGAATCGTGCCAAAGTCCGCTCGCTTGAAATCCTTCACGTAAGACTCCATGCGCTCGTAGCGATCCCACTCCATGCCCGTCAACGGCGGGTCGTGAGCTTCCACGATCTTTCCCTCCAAAGTCTTTCCTCTAAAGCTCAACTCGAAGGTCGAACCGACATCCCTTTCTGGACATGTGTAGAAAATCTCAACCCTGTAGTCACCCGTCTTGCCGACTTCGCAGTCCCAGGTAATGTAATCGTCCACGCTAATCCAGTTCGTGTAGAAAGAGTCGTTCGGCCAACGATTCGAGCGCTTGATATTTCCATGTCCTTTGCCGTCTCGGGCCGGGACTTGCGTGATTTTCGCATCTGGATGGCCAATCACAAAAGGACGGTCGTCAAACTCCAAGCCATAGCCGGGAAACATCTCTTCGCGAAAGTCGTCGGCCACCTTCGTCAATCGCTTCAATACTTCCGGAGCTGTCTCGTTAATCGCTGTCGTTTGACCGTGATCCTGCGCCATATCGTAGAGATTGCCCTGATCATCCAAACGATAACGCTGCGTACGCACCGAGACTTTTCTATTCCAATGGTTAACAAGAGCGCGATCCTCCCAATCGGAATCGTCTCCCGCCAAGAGCTTGGCAAAACTGATTCCATCCAAAGGCTTCGTATCCATCTTGGTTATACCAGACACCTCTGCCAAAGTGGGCAAGATGTCCATCGCTGAGCAGATTTGAGGAATCTCCATTCCCGCTTTTACCTTGGCCGGCCAGCGAAAGAAGAACGGCGAACGCACGCCCCCCTCGTCCGTCGAGCCCTTGCGGCCTCGCATTCCACCATTCCAGCGATCCCCGTTGGGCCCGTTATCGCAAAAGTAGATCACTATCGTGTTGTCAGCGATTCCCAACTCTTCGAGCTTGTCCATTAGGCGACCCACGTTCCAATCGATGTTCTCGCACATCGCCAAAGCCGCCCGCGTATGGCCTGTCTTTTCCCTACTCTTCCTTGGATGATCCTGCGTCAGCTCCAGATCCTTAAACTTATTCCACCAGCGGTCAGGAACCTGCATCGGCGAGTGAGGCGTATTGTAGGGCAAATACACGAAGAAAGACTCATCCTTGTTTTCCTCTATGTACTCCATCGCCCTTTCCGTAAAATCGTCGACTACGAAGCCCTTGCCACTCACCATCTGCCCATTACGCTCGAGCATTGGGCTGAAGTAATTGCCCCAGTGTCCCGAACAAAAACCGTAAAACTCCTCGAAGCCGCGAGCGTTTGGGTGATACGGGTATTGCATCCCGCTGTGCCACTTGCCGAAAGCCGCTGTCTTATAGCCCGCCCGCTGGAATACTTCGCTGATCATCGTCTCGTCGGGATTGACGCGCTCGCCGCCCTCAGACGTCGCGTACACGCCGCTGCGGATGTGGTGCCGCCCCGTCAGAAACTCCGCTCGCGTGGGCGAACAGACAGCAGCCACGTAAAATCTATCGAAGCTCGCCCCTTCACGCGCCAAACGATCAATGTTGGGCGTATCCAAAGCCGTGTTACCGCTAATGCTCAAGTCGCCCCAGCCTTGGTCATCGGTCAATATAACGATTATATTGGGCCTATCCTCTGAGCTTACGGCATGAACGCTACCCTGCCAAACCGCTAAGCCCGCCAAGATCGCAATCCAAGAAATCAACTTCGTTTTTCTCATACTAAACTTCTTCTGAAATACACTTAAACTGTAGGCCGGGGCGCCGACCCGGCAACTCTGCGGGCCCACCCGCTCATTCTACAGATTTAAATCCGCCACTGCGATGATCGTTACTTCGAAATTCGCCTTTCGACAAGTCCCCAGGAACTGATCATCTCTGGACCCGTCCATTTCTTGGCTGACATCAATCGAGCGCTCAACTTATCGGATAGACGTCTAGCCACTTCAGGATAGCGATCGAGTACATTCCTTTCTTCAAACAAACCCTCATTGAGACGGTACAACTCGCCTAAAATAAACTCGCCCGTCACATCGTGCCGCGTTTCGAAGTAGCGCCATTCATCCGTCCGGATCGAGTAGCTCATGGTTCCTTGCACAAGCGGATACTGAGTAAGAGCGAAATCGCGCAGTTCCTTCTTTGGGTTCCTCAAAATAGGGACCAAGCTTTTCCCTTCCACATGCTCGGGGATTCCGATCCCCGCTAAATCGCAAAGCGTCGGAAACAGATCCACCAACTCGACCAGAGAGTCGCTCGATTTGCCATTGCCCTTCATTCCCGGCGCGCGAATCAGAAAAGGCACCCGAGCATCCACTTCCAGATTCGTATGCTTCGCCCACTCTCCAAACTCGCCCAGCTTAAACCCATGGTCTCCCCAAACGACAATCATCGTTTGATCGTAAATACCCTTTTCCTTCAAAGCCTCTACAATCCGCCCGATCTGAGCGTCCACATAGCTAACGCACGCATAGTAACCATGCAGCAATTCCCGCTCGAATTCGACCGGCATCGGGACCGGCACGTCGTAGGACTCAACCTCCTTGTACCAGGAAAACATGTACTTGCTAAAACCCTTAGGCTGTCCGCGTTGCTGCGCCAACGTCAGAGCCTCCCTGTCATAAAGATCCCAATACTTCTGCGGCGCCACGAAAGGCAGATGCGGCTTCTGATAGCCCACCGCCAAAAAGAGCGGCTCGCTGAAGTCATGAGACGCGATCGTTTCGATCGCCAGGTTCGTCATGTAGCCATCGCTGTACGCATCATCCGGCACATCCTCGGACTGGACCGCAGGTCGCGCCTTCGGACGACCCGTATGCTTATCGCTTATCTTAAAGGCATTCTTCGCCTTCTCTGCATCAGAACTATCGGAGGCTGCATAACTCGCCTTCCACGCCGCATCGTAACGATCCCAGGAATGCTTCAAATCTAATCCCAATCGACTGTCGTATATCTTCCCAAGGCCGACTGCTTTGTATCCATTTTTCCGAAACTCTTCCGGCAAACTGGTGAACTCCGAACGCGTCTCCCGCCACTCGATCTTGTAGCCTCCGCTCATTCCCCAAATTCCCAAACCATCCGGGTACACGCCCGTCATCACGCTCAAACGCGACGGTCCGCAAAGCGACTGCTGACAATACGCCCGCCGAAACGCCACCCCTTCCTCCGCCAAACGATCGATATTCGGACTGACGACTTCGGCATTGCCGAAAGAGGCTAAATCCGGTCGCAAATCATCGATGGAAATGAAGAGCACATGGGGCTTATCCATAGACGCAGCGCCCACAACGGGCGCTGCTGCTAATGCTAACACTGAAAAAATTCGGGTGATTCGTATACGTTTCATCAATACATTTCTCTTCAATTGATGCCCCCAACGGATGTGCCGATTGTCTACTCATAAAACTTCGCCTTATGCCTAGCGGCCAACTTTTGGAGGCGCTCCGCCACCTCGGGATAGTCTTCAATCACATTCGTCGTTTCGCCTGGGTCCTTCTTGAGGTTGAAAAGAGAAAGCTCGATCTGTTTCCTGACGTACTTGCCGCCTGCCCCATCGATGCCCGGCGTCTTCACGCTCCGGTAGCCATGGGGAAGATGCAGCTTCCAACGCCCGTTAGCGCTCATCACTCCCTCGAAGGATTTCCCCGTCGATACAGGATAATAGCTATGCGGATTCTTCGCGCCCTCCTCGCCTTTTAGCAAAGGCCACACATCCTTGCCATCAATCGCATTCTCCGGAAGGGGCGATCCCGTTAAGCCGCACAGCGTAGGCAAGAGATCCACCGAGCAAAACGTCGCATCGGAAACGCTCCCAGCCTCCAGCTTGCCAGGATATCTGATAATACAAGCGGACTGCGTTCCGCCATTGAAACCAGTCGCCTTCGCCTCGCGAAAAGGTGTAGTGCCCGCGTGGTTACCATAGCCAGACCAGGGACCGTTGTCCGAGGAGAAGATCACGATCGTATCGTCTTTCACGCCATTTTCTTCCAGCGCTCTGTCGATCTCGCCCACCGACCAGTCCAACTCCATGATTACATCGCCGTAGAGCCCCGCTCCAGACTTCCCTTCGAAATTTTCGCTAACGAAAAGCGGCACGTGCGGCATCGAGTGGGGCACGTAGAGAAAGAAGGGCT
>JBCCZW010000421.1:0-4444 GCA_039186805.1 Verrucomicrobiota bacterium | reverse complement strand
GTGGGACTCAGTTTGTGAGGTTTAAAGGTGAGCCTGCTTCGTCTGAGGAACCGTCTGCAGGAATGCGTGGAACGCAAGTTGGAGCTGATGAAAGAGGAGGGCGCCAAGTGAGAGAGAAGGAGTTGTTAGAGCTGATCGACGCGGTTTTGGATGGAGAGATTTCCGAAGCGGACTTTTTACGTTTGGAGGCCGAGCTCTTAGTCGATGAGAAGGCGAGGGTGACCTATTATGAGCGTCTGAAGTTGTTCCGTTCGCTTTCCGTGGAAGCGGAAGCTCTCAAGTCGGAAAAGAGCGAAGGGCTTTGGTATTTGCGTCGTAACTACAAGATTGCCGCAGGAGTCGCGGCGGCGGTGGCCCTGTTATTCTTGGCGGGTGGAACGGGTTGGCAGATAGGAAAAGAAAGCGAGCCGCCAGAAGTTGCGCAACTTGAAGAGGAGCCTGCGGCTTTGGGGTTCGCGAGTTTGGCGGAAGAGTCGGACGCCGCGTGGGAAGGTGGAATCGATCCTCAGCGCGGCGATCTTTTGCCGAGCGGGCAACTGAAATTGAAATCCGGAATGGTGCAGTTGGAGCTCTTCAGCGGGGTGACGGTCATTCTGGAAGGGGAGTGCGCGTTTGAAGTGAAGTCGCCTATGGAGTTGGCGGTTGCCAAGGGTCGCGTGAGGGCTTTGGTACCCGAGGCGGCCCATGGGTTCAAGGTAACGACGTCGAATGGCGAGGTCGTGGATTTGGGTACGGAATTCGCGCTGAACATTTCCGAAGATCGGGCGGATATGATGGTTCTCAATGGAGAGATCGAATGGTATCCGAAAAGCGATGACAAGCGGAGCCTTGTTGATGGGGAGGCGTTGAGCTGGACGCACGAGGGCGAGACTGCTTCGGATTTTACTGAGTTGATGGACCTGCCGGTGATTTCTGATCTCACGCGGCAGTTTTCGGTCCTGAGAGAAAAACGGAGGGAATCGTGGATGCTGCAATCCGAAGCCTTGAAGAGCGATTCGCGTTTGTTGGCTTACTTTCCGATGACTCAGGAGGGTGATTGGCAGCGTCGGGTATTGGATGCCTCAGGAGCGGGCATTGATGGTTCGATTGTGGCGGCCCGCCGCACATCGGATCGGTGGGAAAGCGGGAAGGGAGCATTGAGCTTTAGTCCAGCGGGCAGTCGCGTCCGGGTAGCTATCCCCGGCGAGCATTCGTCGCTTACCTTCTATTGCTGGGCGCGTATCGATAGTTTGGATAGATGGTATAATTCGCTGTTCCTTACGGATGGACATGAGTTGAACGAACCGCATTGGCAGATAATGAATGACGGACGCTTGTTCTTTTCCGTGAAGCGCCGCGAACGGAATGATCAGTTTGGAGACAAGCAGATCGTTTTCTCTCCTCCGTTTTGGTCGCCTGAGAAGAGCGGTCGCTGGTTCCAGATCGCGACCGTATTGGATGTGGAAGAGCGAAGCGTGGCTCACTATGTGAACGGGGAACAGCTGAGCAAAGAGTATATTAAGGATGAGTATTTTGTGGATACGGTCAAAATCGGAGCGGCGTCGATCGGGAACTGGAACGATCCCACCCGCGACGAACCAAGGTTCGCGATTAGAAACCTTAACGGAGCGATCGACGAGTTTGCGATCTTCGCGGAAGCCTTAGATCCCGGAGAGATTGCGGAGCTTTATCGCATTGGACGACCCTAGATAGTTTGCTTATGTTTTCGAAGATTGGACGATTTACCTTAGCCTCTATGGCGTTATGTATTGGTTCATTGGCGACGGCGGCTGATGAGTTGGATGGCGATGAGCTTTTCACTTTGCGCGTTAAGCCAATGCTGGTCGAGAAGTGCATCAGCTGTCACGGGGACCCCAACAAGGAGCTTAAGGGCGGATTAGACGTTTCGACTTTGGAAGGCTTTCTGAAAGGCGGGGATGCGTTCGAAGATGTTTTGATTCCCGGAGATGCGGAATTCAGTTTCGTGATGGAAGCTGTGCGTTGGGAGGATCCCGATTTCGAGATGCCCCCGAAGGAAAACGACCGTTTGACTGAGAAGCAAATTTCTGATCTTGAAAAGTGGATCGCTATGGGAGCTCCATGGCCGAGCGACCAAAAGCAGGAAGAAATCCGCGTTGCCGAACGCTCGAAGATCGAAACGGACGCGGGAATCATCGTCGCTACCTCGGGAGGTTTAGCGGATGAGTGGACTTATCGCCGCTATCAAAAGGAAGACCTTTGGGCGTTTAGGCCGGTAGAGAAACCAGAATTGGCGAGCGGCGAAAACCCAGTGGATGCTTATGTGGGAGAAACGCTCGATGAAAAGGGTTTTGCCAGAGCTCCCGAAGCGGACCCGACTACCTTGATCCGGCGCGCTACCTTGAGTTTGACGGGTCTGCCTCCAACGCCCGAAGAGGTATCCGCATTTATATTACATTATCGGAAAAATCCCGAAGAGACTTGGACTGCTTTGATAGACCGTCTGCTCGAAAGCCCGCACTATGGGGAGCGTTGGGGACAGCACTGGTTAGATGTGGCTCGCTACGCGGATACCGGAGGTATGTCCAATGACTACGAACGTTCGAATGCTTGGCGCTATAGGGATTATGTAATCCGTTCTTTCAACGAAGATAAGCCCTACGATGAATTTATTGTCGCGCAGCTGGCGGGCGACGAACTCGCTGCGAATTCCGTTCGAGAACGCACCGGCGACGATCAGGAGGCGATAGATAAGATACATAGCAGCGGCGATTACAATGAACAAGAAATCGAGTGGATGGTCGCGAGCGGTTTCTTGAGAATGGGACAGTGGGACTCGGCGATGGTGGAAGCTCCCGAAGCTAGACAGATTTATGTGGACGACATCATAAATAACGTTGGTCAGACATTTATGGCGACGACGATGCGCTGCGTTAAGTGTCACGATCACAAGTTCGACCCCATTCCGACGAAGGACTATTATCGAATGTATTCAACTTTCGAGGGCACTCAATTGGCGGAACGCCCAGCGAAATTCCTCGAGAGCGAGAATATGATCGGCATGGATGAAGGCTTGGCGATGACGCAGCGTTTGTATGATTTTTCCAACGAACGGCTGCAAGCCATCAATAAAAAGCAGGAAGATGCGGCGCAAATCTGGTTTGAGGAACACAGTCTCGAGTATAAGACTCCGGACGAGCGCAAAGACTTGGACGATGATGTGAAGCCTCCTCGCAATATCGGTTTGAACTACATCGAGGAAGGGCGTCAGAAGGTCCGTCGACAGGATGAGTGGATATGGAAACGTCGTTTCGAGCGCTATGAGCCAATGGTGCAAAGCGTTTACAATGGCGGGGTGCAAAAGGGAGCGCCTAACGCGAGGAAGCTCCGCATGCCGAATGCTGCAAAGAAGGCTGAGGAAGCACCGATTGAAACTCATATCTTGATGGGTGGGGCCTTGACTGCCAAAGGGGAGCGTGTGACTCCCGGCGTTCTGAGCGTCATAGGCGTACCGGTTGACGAGAATGCTGAGGATCCGTACACGATTTCCGAGGAAATGGAGGGTCGCCGTTTGACCTTCGCCAAGTGGGTGGCGGATCCGAGGAATCCCTTGACGACGCGTTCGTTCGTCAATCGCATTTTCCAGCATCATTTCGGGAAGCCGATCGCGGCGAATGCGAACAATTTCGGAGCGAAGGGCGGCAAGCCAACCCATCCGAAGCTTCTCGATTGGCTGGCTGCTGACTTCGTCGAGAATGGCTGGAAGATTAAACATCTCCATCGCGAGATTATGATGTCGAAGACCTATCGCATGGCTACGCGTCATCCCGATTTGGATACGCTTCGCGAGAGAGATCCGAACAACGATTGGCTGGCTTACTTTACCCCGCGTCGATTGACCGCCGAGGAATTGAGGGACGGAATGCTGGCGATCTCTGGAGAATTGAATACGGAAATGGGCGGTCTGCCCATCATGCCTGAGATCAATATGGAAATCGCTCTGCAGCCTCGGATGATCCAATTCTCTCTGGCGCCCGCGTATCAACCGTCGGTGACGCCGGAGCAGCGCAATCGCCGCAGCATCTACGCCTACCGAGTGAGAGGGCAAGCGGATCCCTTCCTGGAGCTCTTTAATCAGCCGAACCCGAATGACTCTTGCGAATCGCGCGATGCGGTTTCGGTGTCGCCGCAGGCATTCACTCTTTTCAATAGTGACTTGGTGACGGACCGCTCGATTGCGTTTGCGCTCAGAGTTGAAAGAGAAGCGGCGGACTTAGGTGGCCGAATCGATCGGGCTTTCGAATTGGCTCTGGGACGGCAGGCGACAAACGGCGAAATGAAGCGCATGAAGAAGTATGTTAAGAAGATGGGGCAGTACCACCTCGATGTGGCGCCTGAGCCGGTTGCGTATCCGACTAGCATTACGCGTTCTTTGGTCGAGGAATTCTCAGGTAAGCCATTCGAGTACGAAGAGATCCTTCCGGCT
>JBCCZW010000420.1:0-4458 GCA_039186805.1 Verrucomicrobiota bacterium | reverse complement strand
GTTCTGAGCCCGAGAGCAATCCAACGCCTCGAAAGCTATACCCCATCTTGGCCTCTCCCAAAAATTTTCCGCCTTACCAAAGGCGGTAAACTCATCAAAGGCATTTTCGAGGGAGCCACAATCAATACAATTTCCATGCTCTGCATCGAAGACGCCCTAGACGGTCTAAACTGGGCCGAAGAAATCGGTGGCCTACCCGCGCTGATAGAACGCTCCAAAGCTAACCTTTCCACAATCGAAGACTGGGTGGAAAAATCCAACTGGATCGACTTTCTCGCTGAAGACGAATCCACACGCTCTAATACTTCGATCTGCCTAAAAATCGTTGACCCTTGGTACCAAGGGCTATCTGACGAAGACCAGGCCGCCAAAGCCATAAAACTTGTTTCGATCCTCGAAAAGGAAAACGTCGCTCTGGACTTCGGCGCTTACCGCGACGCCCCTCCCGGCATCCGCATTTGGGGTGGAGCCACAGTCGACTCAAACGACATCAACGCCCTCCTACCTTGGCTCGACTGGGCCTTTGAGCAAATCAAGGGCTAAACCTCAATTTTCCCAAATGGTGCGCCTATCTAGACGCCGCTTGGACTGTAGGGATTGGTTTACTCACCCTTTTCCAAATAGACTTTCCGACTGCTACGCTCTTCATTTCGATAAGATGAAATGAGACATAGCTAGCCGCCAAGAAGGGAATATAGAGTGCTAAAGGGAGCAAAAACGTACCCACCACAATATTTTGCCGCCAAGTCGGCTCCGGCAGCAAAGAAACAATCGAGTACTGTAAAGGCTGATGCAGCAAATAGGTTGAATAGCTAAACACCCCTGCCCAAACAAAAGGCTTCTCCCAAAACTTCGGGCGAGCCTTCAGTCCGATTACCCACTCTATGCAAACAGCAAACACGAGACTAGGTATCGCAAAATCGAATACATTACTCGAATGGAGCCCGAGACAGCAAAAAGGCAGCCCTAGCAAAACTAACCAACCTTGAAACCTAAAAACGCTTCTTCCTTCCCTAAAACGCTCAGCCATCAATGCCCCAAGGGTCCACTCGAACCAATACTTGAACGGAAGATTCTGAAAAAGAAAACTGTCCGTAAACTGCGGAACTGCAAACGCAGCAAACACGGAAACCACAGTCGCCCCCACAAATGCCAGCCTGATTCCCTTCCAGCGACGCACCCAAAGGAAAACAGGATAGATCATGTAGAGTTGCCACTCCACAGCAATACTCCAAAATGAAGGATTGATATTATAATAGAAGGCCTTCCCAAGGGTGTGACTCAAAGTAGCGTGAACCAAAAAGTGCTTTACGGCTGCGAAATCCAAATCCTCCCAATACTGATACAAAAAGAAGAGCACTAAAAACGCAAAATACGGAGGATAAATTCGCCAGAACCTTCGCCAAAAATAGTCCGGCAAAAACCTCCGCATATCAAGTTTTCCACCATTGCGCTCCATCCAATTCAAAAAGGAATAATGGATGCAGAACCCAGAAAGAACGAAAAACAAACGCACGCCCAAGTAGCCCATTTCGTGAAACGAAAACAACAACTTACCAAACGGGGAATACAAGAACGGCTCAACCGACGATAGAATCTCCGGACGTATGATGAGCCAATAATGGTGAAAAAACACCATCATAATTGCCAAGGCCCTCAAGAGATCCAATCTGTCAATATGTCGCTTTCCACTCATATTTGAATCCCCCTCCTATCGGTTCTGCTTTACTCAAGTGAAGTAGAACATCCCCTATTATTTCCCAGGCTTCTTCTTGTCCCAAGGCAGTTTCACGTTCTCTGGCGTCCGTTCCCAAACTTCGAATACATCGAAGATCTTCCCAGGGTTCAGAATACCTTTCGGGTCTAGCGCCTTCTTAATCGCTTTCATCGCCGCCACTTCGGCCTCATTCCTGGCGAATCTCAAAAAAGGCGACTTCGCTAAACCAATTCCATGCTCACCAGAGATAATGCCTTTCAAAGCGACAACCTTATCCATCAGCTCAGCAACAGCCCCCTTAGCCCGGCGCTTCTCATCCTCATCCGCTCGATGAAACATAATATTCACATGGAAGTTGCCGTCTGCCGCATGCCCGAAAGTCGGCATTGGCAGCTTCCATTTCTTTTGCAGACGTCCAATAAACCGAGCGAACTTCGCCTGATTTTCCAAAGGCACTACGATGTCTTCATTTATCTTCGAATCTCCCAAAGCGAACATCGCGCCCGAGCAGGCTCTACGCACCTCCCACAGTTTTTCGGCAGCTGCCTCCGCCTTCGCTTCTTTGAATGCAATTCCTGACTGCGCTGCCCACTCGATCGTCTTTCGGCGATCGTCTTTCAAGCGAGCTTTAGTCCCATCAAACTCAATCAGCAGTAGTGGCTTTCCAGATACTTCTTTAAACAGTCTAACGCCGCCAATCTCCTCGGCGCAGTAGATCGAATTACAGTCCAAGTACTCCAAGATCGCCGGATTCAGTCCCAGTCTCGCAATCTCCTGAACTCCCTCAAGAGCCTTCGCCTCCGATTCAAAAGCCACTACCGCTGTCCAACGCGTCGCGGGCTTGGGAACCAGCTTCAAAACGACTTTCGTCACCACACCCAAGGTTCCCTCGCTTCCAATCCAAAGGTCCCTAACATTGTAGCCTGTAGCGAACTTCTTGTATTCACCTCCCCACGACACTTTCTCCCCATTCGGCAAGAAGCCTTCCAAGGCCACCACGTAGTCACGAGTCACGCCGTACTTAGCTCCACGAAGTCCTCCCGCATTACACGCTACATTCCCCCCAATCGTGCAGTACTTCAGGGACGAGGGATCTGGAGGATAAAACAGCCCCTCCTCTTCTGCCGCCTCTTGAATATCTTTCACGACCGCTCCGGGTCCCACCACCGCCATCGACTTCTCTTTCTTTATGACGATTCGATTCATCTTCGCCATATCCAAAACCCATCCCCCTTTGACCGGCGAAGCGGATCCCGTCAACGATGTACCCCGACCTCTCGTCGTCACCGGAACTTTGTATTCATTCGCCAACTTCAGGACAAGACCGACATCCTTTTCACTGCGAGCTTCAATCAAAGCCTCATAATCAAACGCCAGCTTACTGCTATCGAAAGACGCCATGTACTTCTTATGGCCCTCGGTGATTACCTTTCGGCCTCCCAGAGCAGCGAGTAATGCCCTTGTCGCTTCCTCCCTTATAACTTCAGCTTTCGTTCGTTTCTTCATGTCTCTTCCTTCTCGATAGAGCTAATAGCGCTTCATCCAATTGATCGACTCTCATCGCCTTCAAAACTGAAAAATAGACCGCGCTCCCAAGCGGGATCAAAAGCCCCACTACAATCATCGCAGGGGCATCCACTACCCTTTCTCCCAAAACGAGCGTTCCTCCCCAAATAACAGCCCCCATCGCAACCGCTGCCAGCACCATCTTTCCCACAGAAAAAAACGCCCCGCCAAGAGACGTCGCATATCGCTTTTTCTTAAGGGCTAAGTGAAGCGCCACTCCCTGCACTAATAGCGCCACGTTACTCGCTGCTGCTAAGCCGACTACTCCCCATAACTCCCGTAACCAGAGACTAAATACGAGATTCACGATCAACGCAGCCGCCGCAATCTTAACCGGCGTCTTGGTATCCTTGAGCGAGAAAAACGCTCTCGTCTCTATAGAAACAAACGATAAAGCAGGAATCCCCAAAGCATAAACCGTCACGACCGGAATCAAGTCTCTCGTGTCCGCCCAGGTAAACACGCCATGTTGGAAAAGCATCTCAATGATCTCCTTTGCCAACACCATCAAACCCACCATCGCAGGTACCGCCATCATCATACCCAAGACGATTCCATCCGCATAAGTTTTCTGAAATGAATCTCGATCCTCCTTTGCGGCGAACTTCGAGAGACTCGGAAAAACCACTGTCGAAATCGCAATCGCAAATACCCCAACGGGCAACTCGACGAGACGATTCGCCAGATAAATCAAAGTAGCCCCCGCGTCGCTAAAGTCGAAGGCCAACCCTCGCGTCACCATCACGTTGATCTGATGTACCGACGCACCGAATATCCCCGGTACCGTCAGCCAAACCACCGTCTTTAACCTTTCCGAAACTCCAAAATCCAGACGCGGCCTCCAACCCTCGCGCATCAAAGCCAACGCCGGGGCGATCATCTGCAAGATCCCTCCAACCATCGTCCCCACACAAAGGAAGATCATCTTTTCTAGCTCGTTTTCACCCCACAGCCATCCGCCGATACCCAAAAAAAGCAACATGCTCGAATTCAGCCAAACCGCGGTCAAAGCCGGCACTCCGAACTTCCCCAGCAAATTCAAGGCCGCTGAAATAATCGCCGCCAAGCAGATCAAAATTACATAGGGAAACAAGGCTCTTCCCAACATCCCGCCCAGTATCCATTTACTGGATTCCACATTATTCTGAATGTATTGAAAAACCAGTGACGCCACC
>JBCCZW010000419.1:0-4487 GCA_039186805.1 Verrucomicrobiota bacterium | reverse complement strand
CTTCGATCAAACGATACCTCTTCTCTATTGAGGTCCGTATCCGTTTCCTCATTTCGTTGAAACCGCCAATCGATATCGATAGGGCCCATTTTCGCTTTTCCACCAAGCGTAAGGGATGTCTTATCTTCCTCCACATCCCAGCGAGAAGCCTGGCGGCGGATCCGTCCCGCTTCGTTCAACCCCTCATTTTCGTCAAGAAAATCGAAATCCTCCTCGTTCCCGTATCGATATTGAACGGAAGAAGATATCGTATCGGCTCGCTCTCTCTCGTAGTTGAATCTTAAGTACACATCGACATCATCGCTGAAGCGATAATCGAAGCTGCTATTAACTCGAAAGATATCATACGAGCGACGGGAGTTCCTTAAGTCGATCCGATTCAAATAAGGAGTTGAGATCGCGTCGACATCCCCCTCGCTCCAATCGAAGTTCATCGAGTCGCTTCCACGATCCAGATTCTGGTATTCGGTCGTGATTCTGAAGCCCGCATTCTCCCCAATTCGATCCGCATAAGTAAAGTCTCCCAAAGGAGTGAGCGAGTCATACATGCTTTTGTAGCGGCTGTACACCCGAGCCTTCGTCACTCGCTCCTCCAAACGGTAACTCGGCCTGTAAACGACCTTCAAGATACCGCCTCGGGTGTCCGCATCCAAATCCGGAGTGGCGGCTTTAAGTACTTCGGCCTTTAGAACTGCTGCCGAAGGAATCGTGGTCAGATTCGACCCGCTGTTTTCATGATCGATGCTGACATTTGAGTAGTCCAGATCGGGTCTTCGATTGATAGACTCATCGAGATTGGCATCGCCGACGAGATCGACCTTATTCTTCTCCTGAACAATCTCTTGCTCGTCAGGTTCCGCAGCTTGCAAGCAAAAGGCGGTGGTCGCCCAGCTTGCCAAAAAAACTATCCTCTTCACTTTTTCACCTCGATTCTCTAGTGCAATCCACGTACTCATGCCCGTACGATGGATAGTACGCGCTGAATTCAAAATGTAGACTCATGCCTGCGGACGTCTCACAATTGTTACATGAATTCCGCCCGATCTTAACCTAACTCGCGCTATTGACAGCGTCTTGGCTTACATTGATCGATGTATTGGGCCATCGACTACATCTCCAACAAAATTTGCCGTCGGAGTGAAGATCGTTCGACGCCTTCCCCGGCGTCAAACTAAAGAGAGCCCAGTGCAGCAAGCGCTTTGCTTCTGGAGCCTACTTTAGCGCCTCTTCAACAGTCTTTATGCGTTCTGCCAACGTTCCCTCAACAGGGACCGCAGGAATGCCGTAATCTTCCAAAATCTGTTTGAAGCGCAAATGCAATTCATCGCGTTCTTCGGAACTAACGCGTTGTCCAGGATCCTCGACCCATGGAATATCCGGCTGGCAAATGAAGTAGTGATCATAAACCCTTTCCTCGAAAAAACGATCTACCCAAGCGTACCGTTTGCCAAAGTAGTGACGCGCATAGAGGATGGACGACAAAATATTCGTATCATGAAAAACGAATACAGAGGCTTTCTTCAAAGCCTCATCTTCGTGGCTAAGCTGTCCCCTCGCAATAGGCTCCAAATCCTCTTCCCGAATCTCGCGATCCAACCTCTCAGCGTAATCTCTGACGTACTCTCGGGAAAAAGGTTCGTCGAAGCGTGCCGCGATTTCCGCAGTCAAGCTGGATTTTCCCGTACACTCCGCGCCGATGAAAACAACCCGGCTCACTCTTTTACCTCCTTCGATCAATCTTTGACGAGCTCCTTTTTCCAACTCGCAAAACCCAGCGCAGCCATTGCCGTGAAAACGATAAACATAACCACCGATAGCCAATAACCCTGAATTCCCCAGAGAACGATAAAGGCGATATCTGCGATCAACCAGGATATCCAATTCTCGATGAACTTCCGACCCAACGCCCATTGCGCGAGGAATGATAAAGTCGTCGCAAACGAATCGAGATACGGCATCCTTCCCCCCGCATAGAGAGACAGAAACAAACCGATCGAGAACGTACCCAAAACAGCGATACACAAAACGTAAATCAGCTGAGAACGCCTCATCCAAGAGATAGATACTCTTTCGCTAGAACCCTCTTTGGAAACCCTCGTCCACTGATACCACCCGTAAACGGATATTGGAATGAAGCAGATGTTCAAAAACATCGCCGCATAGAAGGATGCAGAAAAACTGAGATAAGCATACAAGCCATAACAGAGAATGAAAAACGGCCACGCCAAAGTCTTTTCCCTAATACTCAGGTAAACCCCGGTCAGGCCAGTCGCGGTCCCTAGCCATTCGACCATCGAGGTCTGTTGAATCTGTGAGAGCATTGCTTCCATGAGAGTCCCTGATTCGAAAAGGCATTTTTCATAATCTGTCGATCTCCGAAGTAGCCGCCCGTCAAAAAGGAGCCGCAAAACCGAAGCGGCAAGCTGTAGTAATTGACAAATCAGAATTCAGCTTTAGCAATTCCCGCCATCCTTAGGGGCGACCTGGTATGGGTCTGAGATAGCCTCCCCGCGATTTCGTAAAAAGAATCGCGCAGAAGCGGTCCCTTCGAACCTGATCCGGTTGACACCGGCGTAGGAAAAGGAACAGATCCAAGCCGCTTATCAGTGATGCTGGATTTGCTTTTCTTCGCTCTTAGCCGGGTCTCAAACAACTAACATTGAGATCCAATATGAAGAAGAACTACAACTTGAAATCATGGGCCGCAATCGGCGCTGCTTCGCTCGGAATGATAATGCCGGCGATCGCCCAGGATTCGAATTCAACCGGCGAGATTGTTGATCTGCCATCGCTGATTATCACAGGTTCCCTATGGGAATCTGAGCTGCAAGATACCACCGCCAGCATTACGGTGCTCAGCGGCGAGGGCTTGCAGGGAACGGGCGCTCTTCATCTTGAGAATGCGATCACATCGATTCCTAACGTCACTTGGACGGGCGGAACCTCCCGGCCCCGCTACATTCAAATCCGCGGCATCGGCGAAAACTCTCAATTCGAAGGCGAAACCCCCGACTCCTCGGTCCGTTTCGTAATCGACGACCTCGATTTTACGGGTCTTGGCACGATCGGAAATCTCTTCGATACGCAACAAGTCGAAGTGCTCAGAGGCCCGCAGGCAGGCGCCTATGGACTCAACGCGGCGGGCGGCGTCATAAAGCTCGTCTCCGCAGCTCCAACCTCCTACTGGAGCGGTCAGATTGAAACCAGCATCGGCGAGGACAACCTGTTCTCGGGCGGAGTCGCAGTCAGCGGTCCGCTGGCAGGAGAAGACCTCACCTTTCGTCTATCCCTCCACCAACTAGGACAGGACGGCTGGCGCGAAAACCAAACGCTCAACCGCGACGACACCAACGAACGCGACGAACTCACTTCTCGCCTCAAGTTCCGCTGGAACGCCAGCGACGCCTGGCAATGGGACACTACCTTCTTCTACGCGGACGTAAACAACGGTTACGACGAGTGGTCGCTCGACAACACGGGCTTCCAAGTCTTCTCCGATGAGCCCGGACGCGATGAACAAGAATCCCTTGCCGGCAGCTTTCGTGGCGTTTTCACAGGTCTTGATGGGGCAGACTTCACCACCATCACGAGCCTGGGCTCAACGGATTCCTTCTACAGCTACGACTCCGACTGGACCACTTTAAATAGCATAGACCCGCGCTCGTACGACGCTTACATGCAAATCGACCGGGAGCGTGAAGTCTTCTCCCAGGAACTCCGCTTCGACTCCCAAGCTCAAAGCGACGCTCTCGGCTGGGCGGACCGCTGGACGATCGGCGCCTACCTCGGCTTCCTCGAGGAAGACAGTGACATCGACTACCGCGACATGTGGAGCTCGCCCGAGTGGCCTGTCCTAGCCGACAGCGCATACGAGAGCGAAAACTACGCTCTCTTTGGCCAAATCGCTCACGACTTCTCTGAAAATTCTCGGGTCACGATCGGTCTCCGCGCCGAGTACTACTCGATCGAAGCCCAGTCAGACGGGCTCTACTACGGCTCACCCCTGCCAAACGGTGTGGGCCAAGAATCCGGAACCTTATTCGGCGGCAATTTTACCTTCGAACATGACCTAGACGACTCGCTTACGGCCTTCGCCACCATCGCCCGCGGCTACAAAGCGGGAGGTTCAAACGTAGCCGCCTTTCTTGAAGCCGGGGATCCGCTCACCTACGGAGACGAAACCCTCTGGAACTACGAAGTCGGCCTTCGCCGCAATTGGCTTGATGGGGCCGCCTTCACCAGAGTGACCCTTTTCTACTTAGACCGTAGCGACGCCCAACTGCGCGACTCTGCGGGAGCCGGTGGCTTCTTTCGATTCTTCACTTCGAATCAAGGCGGAGCAGAACATTACGGACTCGAAACCGAAACGAATATTCGCCTCGACGAACGCTGGTCGGCCCGCCTAGGACTCGGACTCCTGGAAGCCGAACTCGACGGAGCCGCTCGCGAACTCTCGAACGCCCCAAGCTACACCTACAATGCGGGAG
>JBCCZW010000418.1:0-4492 GCA_039186805.1 Verrucomicrobiota bacterium | reverse complement strand
GGAATCCTACTGGCCCACGAGCAGCTTCTCGCTCTTGCCTTTGCGTCGGGAGACTGGGAGCTCGCCGTTCTCGGTCCAATGCTTGCGGATGCGCTCGACGCTGCGCTTGCTAACGAGCAATCGCTCCGCGACCTTAGCGGCGCTCGATCCTTCTTCGAGCAACTTGATCGCCCGGCTCTTCAAATCCATGCTGAGTTCTTTCATGGATTCCGCTATATACACACTTTTAGGGCAAAAGCGCTAACAAAATGCGTCTAAATCAAAGAAAAATGCTCTAGATTCAGCGCCAAAAAAAAGAACCAGCCTCTGACTCGGCTGGTTCCAAAGATTTCTGGTTGTAGCAGAATTTTGCTTACGCGACGCGCTCAACGATGAGCGGCGGTGGAGTCGGACGCTTAGGCGCCAAGCGGTAAGCCGCCTTAAAGTACTCCAGAGCCTGCTCGAGCTTCGCTTCGTCATTGTAATGGATCATCATCAACGGCTCGCCCTGCTTAACCTGGGTACCGACCTTCTTGATCTCCGATACGCCCACCGCGTAGTCGATGTTGCCATCATCATCGCGCCCCGCGCCGAGAAGATGCACGCCCTTCGCGATTTGAGATGCATTGATCGTGTGAACGTATCCACGTTTTGGAGCTGGAAGCTTCCGGATATGCTTCGCCGTCGGAAACTTATCAGGATCATCGATGTAAGAAGTATCGCCGCCCTGAGCCGCGATGATTTCCTTGAGCTTTTCCAGAGCCGTACCGTCTTCGATGTGACGCTGTACTGTCTGCTTGGCAGAAAGCGTCGAGCCAGCCACACCGGCCAAGCGAACGATTTCCATTCCAAGCTTCAAAACAAGCTCCTGCAAATCTTCTGGACCTTCGCCCTTCAAAAGCTGGATCGCTTCCTTCAGTTCCAGCGAAGTGCCGACCGTGTCGCCCAAAGGCTGATTCATATCGGTCACAAGCGCGACGCAACGGCGCTTCATCGAGCGGCCGACGCGGGTCATGCTGCGAGCGAGCTGCTTCGCTTGCTCAAGATCGCGGATAAAGGATCCGTTGCCCCATTTCACATCGATCACCAAACCTTCCGCTCCTTCGGCGAGCTTCTTCGAAAGCACGCTGCCTGTAATAAGCGGTAAGCTCGGAATCGTCGCAGTTTTCTTCCGAAGCTGATAAAGCTTCGCGTCCGCGGGAGCCAACTCTTCGCTTTGGCGAACCATTGCGCCGCCAATACGTTCTAGCTGCTCAATAAATCCATCGATCGAAATCTCTGGTTTAAAGCCAGGCACCGCGCTCAATTTGTCCAGCACGCTCACTGCGAAGTCCTGGTCCACGCTGCTCATCATAGGCAGCACGATGCCGCTCGCCACCGCGAGGGGGACCAAAACCAAAGATGTCTTATCGCCTACTCCGCCAGTCGAGTACTTATCGATCTTTGGCTTCGCGATGTGAGAAAGGTCAATCACCTCTCCCGAGAGCATCATTTCTTCCGTAAGAATCGCCGTTTCTTGAGCCGACATTCCCTGAAAGAAAATCGACATTGCCAACGCGGCCATCTGATAGTCGGGCATATCGCCATCGAGGATAGAGTCGATGATGTAACGGATTTCATCTTTCGTGAACTCCTGTCCATCACGCTTCTTCTCGATGAGATAAGCGTACGACGGCTTAATAAATCGGCGGGTGCTTAAGGTTTTTCTAACCATCTTGGATGTTGTAAAACAAACGTTAATCAGTGCAAAGCGTTGTCCGTAAGAGATTTACAAAATCTAGAATCGCATTCCCAAACGGCCAGCGCACTCCTCAAAACCGTATCTCGCAGGGCTAAAATCGTGGTATCCAGGACTTAACCAATTGCGTCGCAACAATTTTGAAACGCTTATTATGCCACACGTGTCAACCCCTTTAGGCCCCTACCCTCCGGGATACCCCTTAATGACTCTCCGCAAGAGCTAAACCTAAGACCCTGAACTCTAGCGCCTTAGGACTTTTTTGGCAAATGTACTTAAGGCGCTGATTCATCCTACAAATAAATCCCCTGATTCCGGTCTTGATCGTTTAGCTGGGGACGATTTCCTAGGCCACCCTATGCAAGAGTGGTTCGATGTTGCCGGTCAGATTGAAAAGAGAGTCCTTAACGCCGCTGCAGATTTCGGCGTTGATAGCGAAGTCTTTACGGCAGACGTGCGCTCCGCGGACCCTCGCTTTGGCGACTTTCAAGCCAATGGCTGCCTGCCTTATGAAAAGCGGCAAAAGACGAACCCACGCCAAGTCGCCCAGGGCATCGTCGATAGACTATCTGCCGACAAGGAACTCGCCGAAATCGCCGTACTCTCGATTGCTGGGCCGGGTTTCATCAATTTCTCGCTCAAGCCCACCTTCCTTCAAAAGTGGCTTCAAACCTTCTCAGGCTCAGATGATCTAAAGCAAGCAGCCGCTCATCTTCAGGAAAACGAAACCGTCGTCGTCGATTATTCTTCGCCAAACACCGCGAAGCAGATGCACATCGGGCACCTTCGCTCGCTCATCATAGGCGACTCGATCTGCAAGCTCCTCGAATTCTGCGGGGCCAAGGTCATCCGCGACAACCACATCGGCGACTGGGGCACTGCCTACGGCCGCCTTTTCTACGCCTACAAACGCCACCTCGACGAAGAAAACCTCAAGGCCAATCCCCTTGGCGAATTAGAACGCCTCTACAAGCTCGGCTCGAAACTCGCCGCAGAAGACGAGGAAGTCCTCAGGGAATCCCGCGAGGAAATCGTAAAGCTTCAGTCAGAAGACCCAGAAAGCATGGCTCTCTGGGAAGTCGTCAACGGACACAGCATCGACGGCATCAAGGAAGTCTACGAACTCTTCGACATCACTTTTGATCACTACCTCGGCGAAAGCTTCTACCGAAATAGGGTCGATCAAGTCTACAAAGAGCTAGAAGAAACCGGGCTTGGCGAGGAAAGCGAAGGAGCCTGGGTCGTATTCCATCCCGAGCATTCCCGCTACGCCACTCAACCCTTCATGTACCGCAAGTCGGATGGCGCCTCTAACTACGCCACCACCGACCTCGCCACCATGCTGCACCGTGCGGAGCACTTCAAAGCCTCTAGCATCATCATCGAAACGGATTTCCGCCAAAAGGATCACTTCGAACAGCTTGAGCTCACGACCAAGAAGTGGTTCGAAAAGACCGGCCGCTCCTTCCCTAAGTTTAGCCACGTCTTCCATGGCACCATCATGGGCGAAAACGGCAAAGCCATGGCATCACGTACTGGCGAACCGGTTCTGCTGAAGGACCTGATCGCCGAATCTATCGAGAGAGCTACGGCTATCGTTCACGAAAAGAATCAAGAAAAGATCGAAAAAGGACAGACGCCCCTCAGCGAAGAAGAAATACCGCATGTGGCAAATGTCATCGGCACCAGCTCGATCCGATACGCCGAGCTCTCTCAAAATCGCACAAGCGATTATATTTTTGCCTGGAACAAGCTCCTCGCTTTTGAAGGCAACACTGCCCCATATCTCCTTTACGCAGCGACACGGATCAAGAGCATTTTGCGTAATTTCGAAACCTCGGAGCTCGAAGGTCTCGAAGCGAAGGCCAGCCTCCTCGAAACACCTGAAGAACTCGCTCTCGCCCGAAAGATCCTCGGTTTTGTTGGCGTGCTTCAACAAACAGTGGAAGCACTCCTCCCTCACCTGCTCTGCACCTACCTCTACGAGTTAGCCACAGCCTACAGCACTTTCTACAACGCAAATAAAGTCATAGTCGACGACAAAGGCGAAAAAGCCCGTCGCCTACTACTTTGCCAACGCACACTAGACGTCTTGGAGACCGGACTCGGTCTCCTAGGCATCAATACTCTAGAACGCATGTAGAGAAGCCTCCACTCCTCTTTACCGACCTTGACTTTTCCCCCTGATCAGATGTGAAATCAGGGCGATTCCCTAGCTATGGCAGAATTCTATATCCGGAGAGAGGGCGACGAAGACGCTAGCGGTCCATTCGATATGGACCAAATCATTTCCCTCGTGGAAGTAGGAAAACTGGATACCGACGCCTACTACTACGACATCGACGCCGAAGATTGGATAAAGATCGCCGACAATAAGGAAATGATGGATACGCTTTTTCCGCAAAAGAAGAAGCTATCCTTGCGAGGCGGAGCCGCGGCTGCCCCCGCGGTAGTTGAAGATTCAGAGTCCTCCGAGCAGTCCGCAGAAAGAAAACCGCGACTCAAGATCTCAAGAAAGGAAGAAGCCGCCCCAAGCGAGGAAATCGAGAAAGAGGACGGTCCTTCCGATATAGAAGAAGCAGACCAAGAACTACCTGAAGAAAGCTCTTCCGAAGAAACGCTTCCAGAGCCTGAACCACACGCTCCTATCGAAGAGCAAGACGAACCGCCCCAAGAAGACCGCCGCAAATCCCGCCGTAAGCCTCGCCTGAAAGACAAAGAGGAAGAGGAGAAAAAGCTAATCAGCGTCGAAACCATGCTGGCTCAGGCGGAAGG
>JBCCZW010000417.1:0-4496 GCA_039186805.1 Verrucomicrobiota bacterium | reverse complement strand
GCATCGATAACCGCCCGGTTCGGACCGATGGATTGCGCAAATCGGTGTCGGCTGAGCGCACATTCTCGGACGATATTGCCAGCCATGCCGTGCTCGAGGACAGATTACCAATTCCACCACCTGAGCAGGTGCTGCGAGGTCGCAAAGAGATGGAGAGAATTTAGCGTTTGTAAAGCGCCAAAATTAGCAAATTTGAGTTTTTTTGATATTAAGTTGATTCTTCTGTCAAAGACTGGTTTTTGTTGCGATTCAAAGTTCTCTCTAAAACCGCTTTATCTCAAACTACACTTAATCAGGGAGGCGATTATCGCTCCCTTTTCAGAATATTCCCATGGACGACTCAGGTTCTAAGGACGAAAAGAAGGATTCGGAAAAGCCTCCAGTCGATCTTTCTCAATTGTCCGACTTTAGCTTCGGCACTCAATGGTCCGAAATCGATAAATCCTCTTCCGGCGGACGTGGCGGACAGCGTAGCGATTCTAGAAGGCCTCGAGGCGATCGTCCGGATCGTCGTCCTGGTGGAGGTGGAGGACCTCGCAAGGACCGTCGACCCAAGAAACGGGCGTTTGGAGGTGGCCAAGGAGAATCGGGCGGATTTCAGGGAGGAGGTCAACGCGAGCATAGCGGCGGACGGTCTCATGGGGAACGTCGTCCGCGTCGCGATTTCGGCGAACGTGGGGGCGGGCGTCGTCAGTTTCAAGACCGGCCGTTTGAGAGTCAGGTTTTCGATGTGGGATTTTATCCGGACGATGCGGCGTTTACTACGATCATTAAAGCGATGCGAACGAATCATCTCACCTACGAGTTGTTCGATGTCGCGAAGACTTTCTTGGTGAAGTATGATCGCTTTATAACGAGCATTACGCGGAAGGCGGCTAAGGGTGAAAAACCGGAAAAGGTGTTTATCTCCGTGCCGGACAGCATGCCTTTCGATTCAGAAGACAGCGCTTTGCTTCATGCGGTGACTAACTACGCGGAAACGTTCTTTTCGGTGGAGGAGGTGGAAGCGGAAGCTCCTGCAGGGAATTTTCAATTTGTGAATCGATGCCCCTTTACCAAGGTGCTGCTGGGTCCGCCAAACTACCACAAGTACGAGGAAAACTTGCGTCATCATCACCGTACTCGCTTGTCGAACATGCCATTCGAAAAGCTTCAGAATTCGGTAGAGACTGTGCGTGAAGAGGAGGTTGTTAACGAGTGGCTTGATTCGATGAAGAAAGTGACTCGCTACACTACCAAGGCTGCTGAAGGCGAGGAGACCCAATCTTTCGATTCGATGGAAGGAGCAATTGGGCACGTTCGGGCGAATTTGAAGGCCTTAGCGGTTAAAGCGGTTAACTACGCTCGGGTGTCGGGAAAGACGCTCGAGAAGTTTGCGGATTCTGAGGCGGCGAAGGCGGCGGCGGGCGAATTGGAACGTCAGCGAAAGTTTCCGCTTGAGACGGCGAATGCGATTCGCGGTCGGATGCGTCGAGAGAAGTTTAGCATTTACAAGAAAGGGGCCAAGGGAGTCACCTATGTTTGCTCCACCAAACGGAACTTCCGCATTCCTGGACAGGTGATGTCCGATAATCTGGACAGCATTATACACTTCCTGGAGGAGAATCAGTCGGTGAAGACGAAGGAGTTTCCTGTGAAGTACGGCGAATGGCTGAAGACCAAGAATCCCGATGCTACTGTTGAAGAGAAACAGATGTTTCAGGATCTGCATTGGCTGATTGCAGATGGTTACGTAACGCACTTCTCGGACGACACGCTTTTCGTACAGCCGGTTTTAGACAACGCGCCTAAACCGAAGCCTGAGAAAGAAACGGCTCCCACGGCCGAGGCAAGCGCTCCTGAGGCAAGCCCAGCTACCGCAGAGGAACCAACTTCGGAGCCGAATGGGGAAGCTGCACCTGCTTCAGCCGCCCCGAGCGACGAAGCGAAGGACGGAGAAGCTACTCCGGCGCCCGTAGTTGAGGAAACTCCCTCCGAACCTGCGGAAGAGGCTGTAGCGGTCGAGGCTCCGTCGAGCGAGGATTCTGTTACGGATGAAGCCGCAGTGGAGGCGGAGGTTGCTGAAGTTGCAGAGCCTGAACCCGAAGCTGTGGTTGAAGAAGCGAAGCCTGAGGAGGTTGAGACGGAGACGGCAACGACTGCAGAGGTCGCTGAGCAAGCTGTTGAAACTCCGGTAGTTGATCCTGTTGAAGAAGTTCAGCTTGAGGTAAAGGCGGAGGAGCCCGATGGGAAAGATGGACCCTCGGACCCTGCCGATACGGTTGCCGCATCCGATGAGAGTGACGGCGAAGCTGAAGAACCTGAGAAAGCAAAAAGCGAAGCGTAGTTTATTGGCGGATACTTTGACTGGCTAGGCTGGTGCCGTACTGATTTTCCCGGGTCGAAGGTCTCTCGGCCTTCGCTACTGGTTGGTAGGGCGAAGCGTGATTAAGCGGGAGTGGTTCGGCTGGATTTGGAAATCGAGAGCGCAGGTAACGGGCCAGGGGAGTTCGCCGAGTTTGCTGGGCCATTCGATGGCCAGGCAGTAAGGTGGATTCATGAAGTCTTCGATCATGAGTTCGTCGAAAACTTCGCTGCTTCCCTCGAGCCTGTAGGCATCCAGGTGGATGAGCGTGCGGTCGCCTCGGTAGAGATTATAAATGTTAAAGGTGGGGCTCGTAATGAGTTCTCGGATACTCCAGGCTTTGGCGAAGCCCTTGATGAAAGTGGTCTTGCCAGCTCCGAGGTCGCCGGTGAGGGTGACGATTGATTCGGAGGGAAGCGTTGCGGCTAGTTCGCAGCCGGCTTGAATGGATTCGTTAGCATCGCTGGCGACGATTCCCTTTGAGAATTTATCTAAGGTGCTCATAGCCGCGGATCTCGACCTTTTCATCGGTATTCACAAGCGCGATACGGATGGGAGAATCTTCTGTGAGTTCGAAGGTTCTGCCGATTCTTGCGATTGGCGTTTCGAATTGGGCCTTCCAGCGCTTTTCGAAGGATTCTAGATTCGCTGTAGGCGAAAGGGCGAATAGGAGCTCGAAGTCCTCTCCATCGTTGATGGCGTGATGCAGCGTGGAACGGTTGCTTCGCTTAGCGATCGCTTCGGCATCGGTTGAGATGGGTAGGGCTTGGGTATTGATTGTTACGCTTGCGTCAGATGAGAGAATCGACGGTAGGTCCTTGCCCAGACCGTCGCTTAGATCCATGCAGGAAACGACTTCGGATTGGCGGGCGAGCCATTGCCCTTCTGCTAGTCTTGGTTCAAACGCGTAATGCTTTTGGAGAATGCTACCGCCGAGGGTTCCAGTGACATAGAGGGTGCAGTTTGGGGTGACCCAGTTGCGGAGGAGGATCCGATTTTTGGATACGATACCGATCAGGGTGAGATGGGCGGAAAGATCGGTCGAAGTGGTAGATAGGTCGCCGCCTACGATTTGCATTTTGTAGCGCTGCGAAAGTTTTCCGATTTCTTTATAGAATCGGCGTATCCAATCTATGGATGTCCTCTTTGGTAGGGTGAGGGCTATCACGGCTGAGTCGGGTAATCCTCCCATCGCGGCGATATCGCTGAGATTGCGTTTGAGGAGCTTGCCGGCGGTTTGTTCCGGGGAAAGGGAGTCGTCGAAGTGCTGTCCGTAGGTGACAGGATCTGTGGTGACGATCTGCTGGAATTCGGAGGATGGAGGGGAGATCACGGCGCAGTCGTCTCCTATACCGTGGGGAGCAGGAGGGGTCGCGTCAGCGAGGTCGGAAGCGAGGAGCGATATGAGCTTTGATTCGCCGAGCGACGCTATGGATTCGGATTCGTTTTCGGTGAAAGGGTTCACTGTCCGAAGAGTGAAGGGTTGAGGAGGCCGACGAAAGTGATGGAATTGAAGAGAGCGTGGACGATGATTGGGGTAATGAGCGAACCAGTTCGCTTGTAGACGAGGTTGAGAACGATGCCTAGAATGAAAAGAGGAAAGGCCGCGTAAACATTGGCGTGAGAAGCGGAGAAGAGAGCAGATGGCAATGCGAGGGCCAGCCAATCTGGCATTTTGCCATTGGCGAAACGGTAAAGCGTACCGCGGTAGGCGATCTCTTCGCAAATGGGAGCGATCAGTATGATGAGGATTCCCATGAGGGCCATTTCCAGATTCGACCCTCCCTCTCTTATTCTCGAGACGATTTCCTGCTCTTCGTAGCTGTAGCCGATGAGGTTCAGAAAACCGATCCAAAGGGGACCGACGATCGCGAGGCCAATGATTACGAGTACGATGGTAGCGAGGGAAGTGGCGATGATCTCGACAATGTCTGCGGGACTATTTGAGTTTTTGGTGCGGCAGATGCGATGAAAGGCAAACCAGCCTAGTAGGGCTCCTAATTGGGCTGCGGAGCCGAAGATAAAGAGTTGTTTGAAAGACAGATCCGCTATTTCGCCCTCGGCGGATTCAATGCTGAGCAGAGAAGATGCTAATCCAGTGGCAGTGGCTGCGAATGCGATCGCGAAGCAAACGTAAATTCCGATGTCTAGG
>JBCCZW010000416.1:0-4504 GCA_039186805.1 Verrucomicrobiota bacterium | reverse complement strand
CTCGTCGACGCCTTCAAGGCGACTCTAGAAGAGGCAGTTGTCGCCGATCTCCTGATACACGTTCTCGACGTCTCTAACCCCGAATTTGAAGATCAATATCACACGACCCTTCGAGTCCTGAAAGAAATCGGCGCCGACAAAAACCCGACTCTCATCGTATTCAATAAAACCGACGCTGAAAGAGAAGACAGTCTCCTGCTCCGCGACCGAGCCCAACTCCTCGCCCCCGGTGCCCTCTATGTCAGCGCCAAGACAGGTTTCGGTACCGACGCGCTCAAAGAAGCCATCTCCGATGCGCTCAACGCCAAGCTGAAGACCGTTAAGCTAATGATCCCACACGCCCGCTACGACGTCATCTCCAAGCTCCACAGCAGCGGCGGCATCCGAGAGCAAGAAACCCAAAACGAGGGCGTTCTTGTAGTTGGTCAGTTCCCTGAAATCCTCGCGGGCCTCATCCGACCCTTTGAAGTAGACTGAGCCTCAGAGAAACAAAATTTGATCCCGAAGAAAGCCGCCCAATCTTGCGAACGAGGACGCAGACAGAAGACGGGAACGCTCATAGACCTAGAAATTCTAAATGATCCGACTACCGTCAGTTGGGCAAACCCAAAGAAAAGTATCTCTACTTTCATTCAATCAGGGTAATTACTAGATTTTTTAGCATTGAAGCGCCAAACCTCGTAAAATAATATTTAAAGCATTCCTATTCAGGAACTGCGACACACCCGACGCTATTCCTTTAGGCCCCAAGTCTCCCAAAACAATTTCATGGGCCCACAACCTAAAGTCCTCCGTAACAGAATACCCCTCTACATCGCCGGGCCCCTTGCTCTCGGTATCGTTTATTTTTGCCTGAACGATTCTCTCTTCTCCATCAGCAAATCCGTTCACGTCACGATTGAGTCGATTGCAGTCGCGCTAGCCCTCGCCACAGGCTTCGCCCTGCTGGCAAGGCACTATGCTGACCGCAGGCATTCATTCCTGATTATCGGTATTGCATTTTTGGGGACTGGGCTACTCGATGGTTTTCACGTTTTTGCGACATACGTCGGCCATCACCTTCCCCTCAGTTCATACTTTGAGTCCATCGCTCCTTGGAGCTGGCTCGTTTCCAGATTGTTCTTTTCGCTCGTTTTGCTCGCAGCATACATCGCCTGGAAACGCAGCGTCACTCTTGGCCCCGCAGGAAGAATCAGCGATCGAACAATTTACTCCGCAGTTGCGGTTCTCACCCTGCTGACTGGCGTTTTCCTCTCAAACGTTCCGCTCCCGCGAACCTACTATCCGGAATTCCTTATCCATAGGCCTGGCGAGTTGCTTCCCGCGCTGCTCATCGGAGCGGCTTTAGTCGCCTACGTCCGCAAAGGCGCTTGGAGATCGGACGCATTCGAGCATTGGCTCGTCATCTGCCTCATCCTCAATCTATGCTCTCAAACGTTCTTTATGCCGTTCTCGACTGGGCTTTACGACATCGAGTTCATTATGTCACACGCATGCAAGGGGCTCGCATACCTTTCCGCTTTCATAGGCATTATTGCGACGAGCAGTCTTCGGCCCAAGCCTCTCAGCCATAGAGCGCCAGCTGATCTTCTCAGCGAAAGCGACTGGCTGGCTTACAACGAATTCCGCAAGCAAAACAAATTCGCTTCCAGCTTCGGCTTGAAACTCATCGTTACCACTTCCCTCATCGTCATCGTCTCCACAAGCGTTGTAGGCGCCATCGTGTATTCAAAATTTGTGGAGACTATGACCAATGAGGCTATCGCCCATCAGGAGTCCAAAGTACGGGACCTTAAGCAAAAAATAGAATTCTCCTTCGAGTCCTTCCGCGAGGGAGCAATCATGCTCTCTCAAATCCCTCAGGTCGCAAACTTCGGTATCTCGCGAGCCACCGGTCGCCCCATAAACGACATAGATCAAGAGACTCTCGAAAACCGGGTTACTCAGACCTTCAAGCGAGTTTTAGAACAAAAGCCGGATTGGAGAGAAATCCACTTCATCTCTGCAGACCCCTCTCAACAGCAGCTTATTCGAGTTGTACGGACGAACGATCAACCTACTGCCGTATCCAAAGAAGAATTGCGCTTCGATTCCGATTTTCAACTCCACAACCTAGCGAAAAGACTGAATCGAAAGCAGGCCGCGCTAAGCGAGCCTATTACCGAATTTAATCAAGAGAGTCGACGGGTGACGATAAAAGCGATCTCGCCTATCCGCAACGCAAGCGGGAGCTTCCTAGGCTTCGTATCGATTCACAAGTGCTTTGACGCAGCGCTGCAAGAAGTCGCCAGATCCGCCGATCACGACACCGATCTTTATGTATCCAATAAATGGGGACAATACCTCTATCACCCTTCCTTTCAACATACCAGCGGCGGCGATGCCCAAAAACTGAATCGGCTCTCCGAGGACTTCCCAAGCATAGATACTCTTCTCGACGGCAGTGAAGGATTTCAGCGCAAAGAGGTTCGCATGAGAAACGGAGATGCGCAGTCCTGCTTCCTCTTTAGAACGCAGCTTGCCCCTGATTCAGATGAACGTTTCATCTTTGCCCTCTACGCCGCCAATCATGCGGAGATGATCGCCAACTCGCCCATCAATCTCTTCGAAGTCCTCATTATCGGCGGAATAATCGTGGCCTTCGCAGCAGCCATCGCCTGGATCTTCGCCATCCTCCTGGGAAATCCGATCAGCTATATGGCCTGGGCCGCCATTAAGTACGGTAAAGACGGTTCCATCGCAAAATTACCGGTCGGGGCCAAAGACGAAGTAGGCGTATTAGCGAGATCCCTACAAAAGATGAACGGTCAAATCGAAGATCGCACCTGCCAGCTGGAGCAAGAAGCCAAAGCCCACGCTCATACTGCAGAAGTTCTGGAACAGGCGATGAAGCAGACCCAAGCCGCTTCCAAAGCCAAGACTGAATTTGTCGCCACCATGAGTCACGAAATCCGCACGCCAATGAATGGAGTCATCGGCATGACAGACCTGCTGATGGCTACGGAGCTAAACACAGAGCAACGCAACTTTCTGAACACAATCCGAAAGAGTGGCGAATGCCTTCTCTCGATTATCAACGACATCCTTGATTTCTCGAAAATCGAATCCGACCGGATGGAGCTTGAGTCGATTCCATTCAATCTCGAAAGCTGCATGTACGAATCGCTAGAGATTCTCATCCCACGAGCCGAAGAGAAAGGCGTAGACTTTATACTCGACGTGCCGCAGGACCTCCCCGCGAGTGTAATCGGCGACCCTACTCGCCTACGCCAGATCATCCTTAATCTCGCAAGTAATGCCGTCAAATTCACGGAATCAGGATCGATCACCATATCCGCTTTCCTCATCGAATCCGTCGATAGCCAAGCCACAGTTCAATTCGAAATACGAGATACCGGCATCGGCATTCCTAAGGAAGACCATACGAAACTCTTCCAAGCCTTTTCTCAGGTGGATTCTTCGACCACTCGCCGTTTCGGCGGAACAGGTCTCGGTCTCGCCATCTCTGCGAAACTCGTTAATATGATGAAGGGCAGAATCTGGGTAAACTCAGACGAAAACCGCGGATCTACATTCTGTTTCACTGCTAAACTTCAGGCAGACGACGATCAAGTGCCCCAAGAAACCCGCCTCAAAAATAGGAAGGCCCTGATCGTCAATCCTAATAAGTACGAGGTTAAGACTCTCTCAAAACGCCTTACTGAATGGGGCATGCAATATTGCGCTATCTCCGATGCAGACGACCTCAAAGAAGCAACGCGACTCCCTTTCCAACCCGAGCTGCTCATTTGCAATTCCTCTACGAATCACCAGAATTTCGTCGAAAAGGCTCTCGAGAGCCTTTCTGGTTGCGACAAGCTCCCGATTCTCGATATTGACTACCACTATAAACTGACCGACACAGTCCAGAAGACCAACCGAACCTGCTGTCCGCGTCCCTTCACAGGACCTCAACTTAGTCTGTCCCTGTTGAGGATTCTCAGCGACACCGAAAACGCTAGCCCTCCAAATCAGTCTCTCAAGCCACCCGTGGATCAAGATCTTAGTCTTAAACATCCTCTCAAGATCCTCAGCGTCGATGATAATCAAATAAACCAAATCTTCGTAGTAGAACTCCTGAGAAAATTCGGATACGACACTGATATCGCAAAAGATGGGCTGGAGGCCGTCGAATTGCAGGGCAAAAATAACTACGATCTCATTCTCATGGATATCAGCATGCCAAAGATGGACGGCTTGGAAGCCACCAGAAGGATCCGGTCGCAAAGCCAGAAAAGTCGGCCGCCATTGATTGTCGCCATGACGGCAAATGCCATGAAAAACGACCGAGAGCATTGCATCGAAGCGGGCGTGGACGAGTACCTCAGCAAGCCCATCCGCGTAGAATCGGTAAAAAGCGCTATCATCAGCGCATCAGCTCTCGCTCGAGTCGAACTGTAGACGCAGATCATCAGACGCATCTGACGATCTAATACCGCATCCACAAGTCCGCTTAAGGATTATG
>JBCCZW010000415.1:0-4508 GCA_039186805.1 Verrucomicrobiota bacterium | reverse complement strand
GGCCGGGGCGCCGACCCGGCTCTCCTAATCAATCAGCGGTTTCGCGCCAGACTCCCGAAGCGAAACCGCAATTCCAACATTTGACTCGCGCAGCGCTCCTTCGTAGACCCTTCTTAAGATAACGCAACGATTCCAGAACCGCGTCGTTGTGGCGATCCCACTCTCCTAAGACCGTACCCCTAATTCACGCTTCCTACCCCTTATGGGAACATTGCTCTCCTTCCTGTTCTTCACCGCGCTAGTCGGTCTCATCACCTACTGGCGAACTCGCTCAGAGAAACTGAGCAGCCGCAAAGGCTACTTTCTCGCCGGACGAAGCCTTAGCGGCTGGGTAATCGCCGGCTCGCTGATGCTGACCAATCTAAGCGCCGCGAACTTCACGGGCATGACGGCTCAAGTCTACGGCGGCACCATGGCTCCCATCGCATGGACCGTCACCGTCATTCCTCCACTCGTCTTTTTCGCAGGCATCATCCTTCCGCTTTTTCTGCGGAAAGGATATGCTACGATCCCAGAGTTCTTGGAGAATCGATTCGGCCAAAGCACGAGACGCATCGTCACCGGCCTTTTTCTGTTTAGCTATATCTTCGGCGGCATGCCAGTCGCGCTCTATGGCGGAGCGATTGCGATCATCCACCTCTTCGACGTCCCGACGCTCCTCAACATGGACGAGCAAGCCTGCGTCTGGGTCGTCGTTTGGAGCCTGGGCATCATCGGCGGCATCTACGCCTTATTTGGAGGCTTAAAAGGGGTTGCCATCTCAGACACGCTCAATGGCGTCGGTCTGCTAGTCGGCGGTCTCCTGGTTTTGCTATTCGGGATCGCCGCCGTCGGAAATGGTAGCTTCGTCTCCGGCGTAGACACCATCCTCACCGAGGATACGCAGAAGTTGAACGCCATCGGAGGCGAAAGCGATCTGGTCCCGTTTTCGGTACTCTTCACCGGCATGCTGCTTCACAACTTATTTTTTTGGTGCGCCAATCAATTCATCGTTCAACGCTGCTTTGGCGCCCGCAGTTTAAAAGAAGGACAAAAAGGAGTGCTCATCGCCGGCTTCTTCAAAATCCTCAATGTATTCTATATCGCAATACCAGGGGTCATCGCATTTCATCTCTACGGCTCCGGTCACTTCGACAATAACGACTGGGTTTATCCCACTCTGGTTCGCGATGTCATGCCGCCAATATTCGTCGGCTTTTTCGCCGCCGTCATTTTCGGCACCGTTCTAAGCACCTACAACAGCGTACTCAACAGCTCCGTCACGCTATTCGCAGTCGATATCTACAAACCTCTTTGGGGACGCGAAATCGACGATGCAATCATCATACGAAACAGCAAACGCATCGGCTCGCTGCTGGTGGGCGTCACCTTGTTTATCGCGCCCTTCATTATGCGTTTCGAGCAGGGAATTTTCCAATATATGGTAAAGACTGAAATCCTATTCGGTTCGCCCATCTTTCTGGTCCTCTTGGTCGGCTATTTTTCGAAAACCGTGTCCGCAAAAGCCGCCAATACCACGCTGGTGTCTTATTTGATCACGCTCGCTCTCTTCCAGCACATCCTAACGATCAATCTTCACTTTCTCCATATTCTAGCCCTCCTCTTTACGCTGCACTGCGGTTTGCTTTTCGCCCTCTCGAAGGTCTTCCCAAGACGATCGGCAGAAAAAGCGCCGGCCGATTCTGGCGATATCGACTTGCGACCATGGCGCTGGTTTCCCCATGTCAGCCTCCTGGCGTTTATCGCCATGATTCTGACCTACGTCGCCTTCTCGCCCCTCGGGTTCGTCAAAGAAAAGCTGTCACTCGAAATCGAATACAAGTATATCATCGTCGGCTTAACCCTAGCAGTTTGCGTATTGGGACTCCCCGCTTTGTTACGTTTTCGCGCCTCAAAGTCGTAGCTGCATTCGTAATCCGGATACAGAGGTGACGCTGAAAAGCGCTTTCGCTATCGAGATGTAAAAGCTCCTTTCATTGAGGCTGGAGAATGGGCCCGCCGCAGCCTGACAAGCGTCGCCTTCTCCCGGCAACGCGCCGCTCTAGCAAACCGCAGCCTCGCAGTCTGCTTCGGGCCGAAAAATCCCCGTTTCGCAACAGTTCCAATCAACGCGAGTGGAAGCGACCTACGAGAACCTTAGAGTAAAACAATACCTTCCTCATCAACCCATTGAACAACGCGAAAATGACAGATGATAGACCAAAATGAGGAGGGAAATGCAAGGAACGCGCTCTTTCGAAACAATGCGAAAACCGACTTCCGGCAACTCCATTTCCAGTCGAATGCGGTCACCGCATCTCGCCGAAACTTACCAAGGCTATACCGAAATCCTTCTTAAGTAAAGCCAGACACTACCTAACTCAAATCTACCAAACAAACCAACTAGATTGGAATGAACTACCAAAACACTACCCCAGATACGAATGGGAAGGTTTCTCCAGTTGGCGAAACATCCACGTCACAAGCGCGCAACGCGTTTTTCTCAACCGGCATATCGAAAAATCAACTACGCAAAATCGCTGTCGCGACTGCGGCCTCCATTTTCATCGCAAGTCTGCCCGCTCAAGACTCCGATGACGGAGTCGTCGAACTGGATACGTTTACGGTCGAAGGCTACCGATCCGCGCTTGCCGAATCCCTGAGATCTAAACGTGATTCCGACCAAGTTACGGACTCGATAATGGCAGAGGAAATCGGCCAGTTCCCCGACACCAACTTAGCAGAGGCCATTCAGAGAATCACCGGCGTCTCCATGACGCGAAACAACGGCGAAGGCGAGAAAGTCTCCGTCCGCGGACTCAACCCGAACTTCACACGCGTAGAAATCAACGGTCGCTCCTCCATGGTCACGGTAGACGATTCGAGTCCCGAGCGCGACGCCCAACTTTCGGTTTTCAACTCCGACCTCTATAACGCCATCGAAGTAATCAAATCGCCCTCCGCCCGCGATGTCGAAGGCGGCGTCGGAGGCACGGTAAAACTGAGTACCTTCAAGCCGCTTGATGTGGGCAAACTATCCTATGGAGCGGACTTCAGTTATAATATGAATGACTTTAAGGATTCAGACGAACCGGGCTTCAGCGCATTTTACTCCAATGTATTTAACGAGCGTAAGATGGGTTTTCTCATTCAAGCGACCTACGAGGAACGCGACCGACGCATCGACCGGATCGAAAGTAATCAGAACTTTCTGATCGTCGACGAAGGATTTCTCAAAGACGACACAGATCCGGCCGCTCTCGCCTTGGTAGGGTCCGCCTACCCTGGCCGCACTCGTTACTTTTCGAAAGCGGGAGACAACCCGCGATTGAATCTTACAAGCGCGTTTCAATTTCGTCCAAACGACGAAACTGAGTTCTACATCGACACCTTGATCTCTCGAGAGGAGCGTGACGAAGAACGCTCGCGTATCCAAATGCAATGGAGTCGAGGGGATCTCATCAGCGGCGTTGTGGATCCCGAGACCAATACCCTCGTTCAAGCGACGATCGACCGTCACCGCACTGACCAAGATTCAATATTCCGCGAGGCCGACGTCGAATCTTCGGGAATAACAGGCGGATTCAAATGGGAGCGGGATCTCAACTCGCTATCAGGAGAAATTAGCTTCTCCGACGGCGAAGAGGACTGGATACAAACCAGCGCTGCGAGCCGCGTGGGCCGAGACGGCGTGGCGACCTATGACATGCGCAACGACTTCCGCATGCCAGCTATGACCACGCCTGGCATCCTCCGAACTCCAGAAGAAATTACATTCAGAAGCCTAGATCAGCGGCAGCGGATAATCGGCTATGAGGAAACGGTAGCCCGACTCGATTTCGAACGGCGCCTGGATGACGGAGGAATCTTCTCTTCCTTCGAAACCGGCATTCGACTCACCGAGAGCGAGTTTGATCGGAAGCAAGGCAACTCGGTCGATTCCACCGCCGATCTGGGTACGCTTACGGCCGCAGATGGAGACACCAACTACGGCGTTTCCGCTCACGATGACTTCGGTTTTGGCGAAGGGCCCGAAGGATTTCCCAATACTTGGGTGATGGTAGATTCGCCAGGACTGATTGAGCAATTTCCTCTCGAAGGTCCGCTCGAAGTTACCGGAGACAGCCAAGTCTACACCGTGGAAGAGGAAACAACGGCCTTCTATATCCAGGGCAACTTCGATAGAGCAGTAGGCTCAGCTCGAGCTCGGGGCAATATAGGTATCCGATACGTCAATACAGAAGCAGGCGGCGTGGGCAAAATCTCTGCGGAGACTAACTCTGGCGACGTAGCGCTTCTGGACGAGCCTACCACGCTGGATAAAGACTATGATGAACTCTTGCCTTCCTTCAACATCATCCTATCTCCGGACAGCCCCAGAGCGCCATTTCAAGTACGCGGCGCAATCTCCAAAGCGCTAACGCGGCCCACGATCAATGAAATGGGCCCTAGAGTCGTGGTCAGCGAACCAGATGGCGCGATAGAACGCGGCAACCCGCAGCTCGACCCCTTTACGGCCTGGCAATACG
>JBCCZW010000414.1:0-4537 GCA_039186805.1 Verrucomicrobiota bacterium | reverse complement strand
TGGAAGACGCAGAACCAACCGACCGTAGTGCAACTCAAACTACAGCCGTCGCAGACCACGCTTCAGCGTCGTCTTACACCTCCAAGCCACGCGAATTTGCCAGCTTCGAGAGATGATATGAGAAAATTTGTCAGTCGCGTACGATCACGCAATCCCAAGAAACACCTTTAATAAGCAGAGCCCATATTTAGATCCTGAATACAAACTACACTAATTCACCGGAGTCAGCTTTAGGAAGCTCTCTTTTGCATCCTTGGCTGCGACGTTCTTGATAAATACCCTTTCCGGAGAAATCGCTTTCTCCTCCAGCAAATAGCGTCGAGCGCTCTTCGCCCGTTCGTCGGCCAACGCATTTAGCCAGGACTCATCCACTTTCCACTCGGGCTGAGCCGACTCGAGCCATTGGGTCATCTGCTCCAAACTTGCTTTCAACTGATCCAAAGCGCCGCTCTTCGAAAGCTCCTTCTTCACGACGCTGCCAATCGCGGCCACCGCCAAGTTGCCCGAATTCGATTCCCTGCCTTGCAAACCGAGCAACGATGCAAACTGATCGACAACCGTCCCACTGGTACTCGTCCTTCCCTCCGCCTCTTCCACTGAACCATAAAGCTGATTCTCGCGAAACGCCGCACCAAGATTCCGTTCATAGCGCTCTCGGTCGAAGTCCCTCAATAATGCCAAAGGATCGATTGAATCGCTTCCCTGACTAGAGCCTCCCAAGAGCTCCTGCAGCTTAAAGTCCCTCAAAGGCTCGACGAACCCAGCGAGTTCCCCGGCGCGATCCATCCGCGATTCGATCTCAATCTTCAGCAATGGACGCTCCTGCATGATCTTCGCCATGTCGTCGAGTTTAGCGGTCGCCTCTTCGCTCAATCGGTAATTGCTCGTCATGAAAGCTACTGTATCCAAATCTTTCTTACCCCCAGCAAGCGACCCTAAGAGAGAAAATGGCGCCGTTGCCGCCTTAGCGATCACATTGCGCAAGGCAATACCTAACGCTTGAGCAATCAGGCTGCCTGTGCCTACCCCGGGCTCATCCAACGAACCGGAAACCTCGATATTCCGCAGCTCCAAGTTCCCTTGCCGATCACTCAACAGGGCCACCGCCAAACCGATAGGCAAGCCTAGCGAATCCTCGCTCTGAACTTTTTCGCCCAGCTCCAAGCCTTTGATGCGGACATTGTTCAGAGCCTTCAACTGCTTGCCCTGCATTTCATAACTCCCGTCAATAAACAACTGTCCCTTTTCAATATCCCTTCCCAAGAACTTTCTCCAATACGGAGACGTCGCCGTCAAATCATAGCCTTTCAAAGAGAGCGTCATATCGGAGTTCTCCTCCGGATCCAAGGCTAGGACCTCGCCCTCCAACGACAAATTCGATCCGCTATCGATATTCGCCAGCATCTCGATCGTAGCGGGTGACCCTTCCAAGTTGGAAGTGACGCCCGTCGTCTTGAAATTCAAATTCGAAACCAAGGAAGAAAACGCATCATCCAGCGTCTTATCCAAAAATTCGATACGCCCCTCCTCCACAACGATCTCATTAATCGAAAAGGCTAACGGCAGTTCGCTCGCTTCCTCCATATCGCTCTCCACCGCCTCTTCGACGATCTCCTTGACTTCACCCTCCGGATCCATCACCAAACGCAACAGGTTCACCCCCCTCCCGTCCATGGACGCATTAAATGCCGGCTGCGTCAGTTTCAAGCGGCCAATCTCGAGCTTCTCCCCATCAAACGAACCGCCTTCGACTCCAAAGGCCTCGAACTGAGAAACCGAGCCTTGTTCGTTCAGCACTCCCAAATCGAATCCGCTTACGCTTCCTTCGAACGCGAGCGCCAAGTCTCCCTCCGCCCCAACTTCTCCTTCGGCCTCAAATGAAAACAGAGCGTTCTTCAAATCGGCATTCGAAACGCTTTTTATGTAGCCTGCAAAATCCGCTATATTCAAATTCTCGATACTGGTCTCGAATTCGATGTCCAGTGAAGCCAAATCCAAGTCAGCTTCGAGGCCCAAGCGCCCCTCGTCCCCAATCCTGCTTGCGACGCCAAGGCCCAACGAACCGCCTTCGCGATCCCAATCAAACTCATCCGAATACAAAGCCGTATCCAATAGTTCCACATGACTTTCGTCCTCCAGGGAGCGATCTACCAAGACCATGCTCGAAACTCCAATTTCCACATCGCCCCCTGATATGGTCCAAGCGGGAGCCGCCTCCGGGACCTCATGCTCCTCTGCATCGCTTGCCTCAGTTGGCGCCATTGCCGGCAAGATAAGCGAACCATTCTCTGCCCTCGTCGCCCGCAGAACAATATCCCGCCCGACAACGCTCTTCACTACGACCTCGCGATCGAAGGTATCGACGCTCGCCGTCACTTCGAAAAGAGGAACCGCCACAGCCAAATCATCACCTTCGTCCATTCCCGCTGAAAAGTCCTTGAGCGAAAGCGCCAGATGGTCGCTCGTCATCGCCATCTGCTCCTCTCGCAAAAAAGCCTCGTAATCCAACTCGAGGCTCACCAGCCCCTCCGCCGCCACCTCCGCAAACTCCCTCCAGTACGGCTCCCCTTTGCCGACTTGGAGATCGCGCAAAGCGAATCGACCCTTCGAAGCCAGCGGCACCAAGGTCGCGTCGCCTTCCCATTCGATTGTCGTCTGCTCGCCGATCTTGGCCGCAAACCGATGAGGACTCGAATCGCCATCCGGTTTGAATTCCAGATCCTTCGCCTCCAGATCGATCGGTCCAACTACCTCTTCAAACGGCTTTGCCAAACTGCGATCCGCAAACGCCAGTGATACGTTCTCCAGCTTCAGGAGTTCCAAAGCGAACCCGAATTCACCTTCCTCGCTGCTTTCGGTCGATTCGCCTCCCGACATGCTAAGCAGCCGCTCCACGTTCGTCTTCCCCTCCTCGTCAATCGCCAAGCGAGCTACTACATCCTTCAGCGAAAACTCCTTCAGCACGGGCTCCATCAGGAAGGCCGAGACCACCTGAACATTCACCACCGCAGCGCCCAACTCGATCAAACTCTCCCCCTTATCGTCCTCCACCCTCAAGCCGCCTAGCTCCAGCCGCAGCGTAAACGGATTAAAGCTGGATCGCTCCAAAACTACTTTGCGGTCCAAGGTCTCCGCCACCTGACCTTCCGCAACCGATTTTATGATCCGCGGCAGTACGAAAAAACCAAATACGATATAAATCCCATAAAGGATAGTCACGATCAAAAGACCCCGTTTCAACCATCTGCGAGACGAACCTCGAGCTTCACTCATGGCTAGGAAAACACCAAAGAAAACTCCGACACTCCATACCAAAATCGCAAAACTTCACTGACCTCCAGCTCGGGTTCCCCAACAAACTCGCCGCGACACTCCAATTCCCACTTGCCGCCTCACGCTTCTTCGCTTCAATCGCCAACATGTCGCAATTTCCAGACGAGCAAGTCCTCCAAGATCAACTCGCAGCCCTCGCGACCACTCATCCAAGCTTCCCCTACCCCTGGAACGATCTCGAATCCTTTCTCCACGAAGCTCAAATGGACGCTCTCCCCCTCGTCGGCTACGGCAGCCTCATCAACCAAGCCTCCGCGGGACGCACCATCAACACCGACGAATCCGCAAAACGTCAGGCCGTCGCTGCCTACGGTGCCATCCGTGTATTCAACTATCGGATGCCGGAGAGATTCCTCCACGAACGCTACGGCAGCACGGAAGAAAACAAGGTCGCCGCCCTCAACTGCGAAGCGACCGGCAACGCCAGCGACGCCTTCAACGGCATCCTCAGCCACGTCGCTCGCCAACACCTCCCCGCCCTCCGCGAACGCGAGAAGCACTACTCCCTAAAGCCCTGCCTCTACACCCCCTGGGACGCTCCAAGCGATTCTGCTGAAGTCGCCTACTTTTTCGAGCTCCTCCCAAACGCGGCCATTCCTGATCACCCCTACGATCCTACCGTCTTACCGCACTCTGACTATACCGATATCTGCAGGACCGGCGCCGCAGCGATTTCCCCAGATTTCCTAAACTTCTTCGACCACACTACGCTCCTCGCCGACAAGCAAACGACCCTAGCCTCATACCTCGGTCTGCCTAACGCCCAATGAACGAAGCCCTTAGCCTGAAGAGGATTTTCTTCTACATCCTCTACTTAGTTCTTTTCGGCTACCTCATCTACTCCTTGGCGCGAGGAGAATCCGATATTTTGGTCTACTTTGCAAATGCGGCCGCCAACTGGACCCAAAATCATCTTCCGCTATTCGCGCCTATCTTCGAAGCGCTGAACAACCTGTTCCAATGGATAAAGAGCGGCGAACTCCACGTCACCAACACCCTCCTCTTTATCGGATTCGGCGCCTTCATCGCCTACTACGAATTTCGGCGATACAAGAAGATCACCTACAGCTTCTCCCCAGAAACCAAGGAAGAATTAGAAAAGAGCGATCCGAATCTCATCGATCAGATCGATTCGAGCCTCAAAACCGAGCTCAATAAAATCCGTACATTCGAGTTCCCTGCCGCCATTCCTCTCCGATTCTCG
>JBCCZW010000413.1:0-4539 GCA_039186805.1 Verrucomicrobiota bacterium | reverse complement strand
GGCGGCGATAAAGCCGCAGGCCGTTCCCACCATCCCCACAGCCAGACCCTGCAAGCAAAAGCAGATAGCAATCTGCTTCGCATTCGCTCCAATCGCCGAAAACAAACCGATTTCCCTTTGTTTCCTAAGAACCGAAACTAACAACGATGACAAAATCGATAAACAGGCAACCAGTACGATCATAAACAGAAGGAAAAACATCATACGTTTTTCCATCTCAACCGCGGCAAGGAAGGCGGCCTTGGTCGAAAGAGCGGTATAGGCTCGGTAGTTAGGAGGCAGCTGAGAATTCAACTCGCTCGCGATTCGATCTTGGTCCGCCCCATCGACAAGCTTGAGCTTTATCCCATGAACCGAATCGCCGAGTCCGTAAAAATCCTGCATCGTTCGCAAAGTACATAAGACCGTATTCGCATCGACCTCTGCCCAACCCGTTTCATAAATCGCCGCCACCTCCATTGTGCGAGGCAACAGCACTTCATCCTGCTCGTACCTTTGAAACATCAAAGGAGTATATATATCAACCTCATCCCCAACCTCCACTCGTACCGAACGGGCCAAGCCCACGCTTAGAATGACCGAATCGTCGTAAAAGCTATCCATGTCTCCATCGATCAAATACTGATCGATCGGCACGACGCCTTCCTCAAGATCGGGATCTATACCTTGTATCGCCGGATAGGTCGGCAGATTGTCCTTCTGCAGCATCACGATTCCATGGGCATAGGGAGCCGATTGAACCACTGAATCGTTTTCCAGAAGCTGCACGGCAATCTTCTCATGATCGTCGAAAAGTCCCCGCTTCTGAACGAGGATGTCGCCCTGCAATTCGGATATCTTCGAACGGATCTCGTGCCCGAACCCATTGAAGACGCTGATAACCGTTACGATCAGAAATACGCCAATCCCAGGCCCTAAAGCGGAAATAACCGTAAACAACGGAAACCACTTCCCTTTCGGAAACAGATGCCTAAGCGCTATATAAACATACCAGGGCATTCTGTTACCTACACGAGATTCATTGAGCGGTTCCGTCGATCGCGATTTAAGATCTCAACTGGGGATATAGAATTACGTCCCGGATGTTCTCCGCTTCCGTCAGCAGGATCGCCAAGCGGTCGATTCCTACGCCCATGCCACCCGCCGGAGGCATGCCGTACTCAAGCGTTTCCAAGAAGTCCTCGTCTATGTCCTGCGCCTCAGCGCCCGCTTGCTTCTCGAACATCTCGCGCTGCACATCGGGGTCATTCTGCTCTGAATACGCCGGCGCGACTTCCATACCGCCGATCACAAGTTCAAATACGTCCAAGGTGCTCGGATCTTCCTGATTCAACTTCGCCAATGGACAAAGCTCTTTCGGCAAACGAGTGACGAAGGTCGGTTGGATCAAAAACGGCTCGATAAGCTTCGAGTAGATCTCCTGAGTGACCTCGTAATCCTCCCAGCCCGCTTCAACTTCAACGCCCAAGGCCTTCGCTTTCTCCATCTTCTCTTCTTTGGAATAGCTAAACCACTCCGCGTCGCCCGTCTTTTCGATAATCAACTCGCCATACTGAACTTCCCGCCAATCGCCGAAAAAATCGATTTCCTCTTCGCCGTACTTAACCGCTTCCTTACCGAGAACATCTTTCATCAAGTAGCGAATCAAGCTTTGGATCAGCTCCATCATGCCACGATAATCTGAATACGCCTCGTAAAGCTCCAGCATCGTGAACTCGGGATTATGACGACGAGAGATACCTTCGTTACGAAAATTGCGGCCGATCTCGAAAACGCGATCATAGCCTGCCACCAATAGGCGCTTCAGGTAGAGTTCCAAAGAAATCCGCATAAAGAAGTCGCGATCCAGAGTATTGTGGCGCGTCACAAACGGCTTGGCTGCAGCGCCGCCCGCAATGTTCTGGAAAATGGGCGTCTCCACTTCGAGATAGCCACGATCTTCCAAAAACCGACGAACTCCAGAAACGATCCGGCTCCGATTAAAAAACCGCTCTCGGGACTCCGGACTCATGATAAGATCCAGGTGACGCTGACGAATCCGCTGCTCCTGGTCAGTCAAACCATGAAACTTCTCCGGCAGCGGTCTCAAAGCTTTGGATACCATTTCGTACTTCAACGCGCGAACCGTTACTTCGCCTGTCTTCGTTTTGAAAAGCGTGCCTTCGACGCCGATCATGTCGCCCACATCCAGCTTCTTGAAATCGGCATAAGACTCCTCGCCCAGAGCATCGATCCGCACATAAGCCTGAATCAAGCCCGCCATATCCTGGATCTTTACAAACTGAGCCTTTCCCATCTTTCGGATAAACTTCAACCGGCCCGCCACGCTTACAGTCGGTTGGTTTTCATCTTCCTCGCCCTCGAGGTAAGCTTTCACGGCTTCAGATGAGGTGTGGGTCGGTTTGAATTCCGAACGAAATGGGTCCACACCCTTCTCCCGCATGTCCACCAACTTCTGGCGGCGCACTGCCAATTGATCGTGAGAGATATCCGATAGATTGTTGCTCATAAGAAAACACGAAGCTATTGGGCCTTTGGAACGAAAGATCAAAGCCTTTTATTATGCGTGGAAACCCGATTGAGGAACGGGACCGAACTCGTTCTGAGACCGCCTTCCTTCCACCGGCCTCGCCATTCTACATTTCAGTGTTGAGTTTTCCCAGCGATTGAAAACCTTCCCCGGCATGAGTACACGCAAGCCATCTTGGCTTCGAGCCAAGCTGCCGTCTGGAAAAGACTACGCCGCCGTCCGCAAACTCGTAGATGACAACGAGCTTCACACCGTCTGTCAAAGCGCTCAATGCCCCAATATGGGAGAATGCTGGTCGCGAGGTACCGCTACGGTCATGATCCTCGGCAACGTTTGCACGCGCTCCTGCAACTTCTGCGCGATCCAGACCGGACGCCCTACGGAATTGGACTTGGGCGAGCCTGCCCGCGTCGCCGATGCAGTCGCTAAAATGAAGCTTCGCCACTGCGTAATCACCTCTGTTACCCGCGACGAACTCAAAGATGGCGGGGCCTCAGTCTGGGCAGCCACTATTCGAGCGATTCGCAACCGTAACCCTAATACTGCAATCGAAGTCCTCACCCCTGACTTCCGCGGTCGTACAGAACAGCTCGATATCGTACTCGATGCTAAGCCGGACATTTTTAATCATAACGTCGAGACAGTAGAACGCCTCCAAAAACCCGTTCGGGTTCAAGCGAAGTACGAACGCTCACTCAAAATCCTGAAGCATGCCGCAGATCGCGGTTTTCCCGCAAAATCAGGCATCATGCTCGGCTTGGGCGAACAAAAGGAAGAGATCGCCCAGTGCCTCCAAGACATGCGAAGTTACGGAGTCAACATTCTCACGCTAGGCCAATACCTGCAACCCACTTCCAAGCACCTTCCAGTTGATCGCTGGGTCACGCCAGAAGAGTTCGCCGAATGGAAAGAGTTCGCTCTCTCAATCGGGTTCAACTTCGTCGAGTCGGGACCGCTCGTCCGTTCCTCCTATCACGCCGACGAGCAGAGCGAGTATTTCACCGGTATCGACAGCCTTCGCGGCGCCTCTGCCTAAGCCGCCAATTGACCCAGCTTAAAGAAGATGCTCGACCAAGTTCTCGCCAACCTAGCGGACGCAAAGCTCGCCCTTCCCGAAGCCGCAGCAGCCAAAGGAAACTATCTCGCCTACACGGTTACGGGCAAACTCGTTTCGCTCTCCGGCTCATTGCCCATTGTTGATGGAGCTCTCGCTTACACTGGAAAAGTCGGACTCGAACGCGATATCGCCTACGGATACGAGGCAGCTCAACATTGCGTTCTGAACGCGCTCGCTCATTTGCGAATAGCCAGTGAAGACTTCAAATTGTTCAGCCGCATCATACACCTAGACGGATTCGTGAACACCGTCGATGGGTTTTCTAACCAACCCAAAGTCGTCAACGGAGCGTCAGACCTCCTCGTTAAAATATTCGGGGAAGCGGGACAACATTCGCGGGTCGCCGTTTCCTCCAACGGTCTTCCGTTAAACGCTACCGTAGAAACCCGTCTCATCGCAGAGCTAAAATAAATCCAAGAATGTGGAACCAAAACGCTTCTTTTCTTACAAACGTAGGAAAAGAAGTTGCCAAGGGTCGATTTTTGCTTACCGCTTCTAGGGATAGCTATACAAACTGTCCAAATTGCCCGCATTACATAAATCACTCTGTATTCATTTCCTGAATTCAGAATTGTAAAAACAGTGAACAAACCGCGAAATAGTTCAGAGATAGATGCGCCTTACGCGCTTTCTCTTACATTTGTGAGAGTTAGTGGGTCGGAAGCTCAGCTCAATGTTGACAACAGCCTCTCTTATAAAAACAAAGAACCCCCTGCTGCCGCGATAAGAGCTTGCAGTATCACCCATTTGTTCTCTTTTTCAACGACCCTGCCTCAATAACAGCCAAACAAACTTTTGACAGTTTCCTCTAAAATTTCCCCTGTTACCCTACAACAAAACGACGCTCACGAATGTAAAGCCCCCATCCTTACATCCTCCCCGTTGCGAACGT
>JBCCZW010000412.1:0-4548 GCA_039186805.1 Verrucomicrobiota bacterium | reverse complement strand
TCGGCGCCCCGGCCTACAATGTATGGGTTTGGTTACTGATCGTAGCGTTTTTTATATTTTTCATAGAGTTGGGTGTGGCGGCTGGCGAGGTCGACGGAGCGGCCTTGGATGTAGGCGGCTTCCACATTGGTTCTGACGTCTAGGGGATCGCCGTTAGTAATGATGAGGGTGGCGTCTTTGCCTTGTTCTAGCGAACCTACGCGGTCTGCGATTCCGAGGATTTGCGCGGGGTAAAGCGTGAGGGCTTTCAGCGCTTCCTCTTCCGACAGCCCGTGCCCTACTGCCTTGGCCGCTTCGTAGGGCAAGTTTCGCTCGTTAGAAGATATAGGGCCGCTGCTGCCTCCGAAGGCGATCGCATAGCGGACGCCCGCCTCTTGCAGCTTGAGAGGCGTGGTGAAGGAGGTGTCGTAACTTTCCCAGCGACGTCTCGGGAGCGATTTGGTGGCGCTCAGCAAGACTGGTATGTCTTGTTTCTTTAGTAGGTCGGTGGCGCGCCAGGCGTCTTTACCGCCGGCAATAATGATACGGATATTTTCGCGCTCAGCCCACATCACGGCATCTCGGATTTCACGTAAAGAGTTTGCGGATACAAGTGCGGGAACCTCCCCGTTGATCATCGGTTCCAGCGCTTCCCACCGTAGGTTGAGACCGGTGGCTCTTTTGCCTTTTTCTTTGACCTTTAGGTAGGCTCGGGCGTTTGCGAGGGCGTTCTCGAGAGTCTCTATGTCTTTAGCGTATTTTTCTTCGGCCTTTTCCGCGTCGTAGACGGAGTTTCGATTGAGGTCGAAGGAGGGTTCCCTGGGCGAGCGCGGCCAGCGGATTGCGATACTGGTTGAGCTGGCAATCGTCATGTCCTCGTAGGTCCAGCCATCGAGATACATGCTCGCGGTATAGCCGGCGATGAGTCCATAGGTCGAGGGCGAGATGTGAGCGATGAGTACGCCGTTCGCTCGCGTGACGGGGATCAGTTCGCTGTCCGGGTTGACGGCGGACTCCGCTCGGACGTTTGGATTGAGGCGGCCAGCTTCAGCTTGGTCACGGGTTGCGCGAACCGCGTTGATTTCAACAAGTCCCAGACTCGACAAAGAAGAAATGAGCCCAGGGTAGACTCGCTTGCCTGCGAGGTCTACAATGTCGGCGTCAGTCGGTAGATCGAGCTTTTTTCCGATTTGGGCGATCTTGCCTTCGTCTAAGATTATCATCCCTTTCTGTATCGGCTTACTCGATACTGGATAGATATCGGCGTTGATCAATGCGATCGGTTTATCCGGTGCTGAGCGAGGGAGCATATCGTGGCCAATGCTTGCGCCTTGGACCATGAAAATAGATAGCGAAACTGCGATGAGCGTTTTCATCAATGCTGGTGTCCTCCCTCTTCATTGCTGGAGCAGCTGTAGTGCTCTTGGCCGGTATTGTAGAGCCAGTTGCTGGCATGGAAGTGCGTGGCGGTCTCCTCGCCTGGAGGATCTGTTTTAGGCTTTGCTTGCTTCGCTGCGAGCTTCAGTTCCTTAAGGCGTTGCTTAAGGGCTTTCTGGACGAGGCGTTGGCGTTCTGCGGCGTCGCGTTCGCGGAGAGCGGCATCGTCCTCCCGGTCGAAGCGCTTTATGCCATCAACCCAGGTTTGCTCTGCATAAGCGTATGAGGAAAGTGGATGCGTATTCCAGATGACGAAGTCTGCGTCCTTTCCGATTTCAAGGGACCCTATTCGGTCTTCCGCCCGCAGTTGAATGGCTGCATTGAGTGTGACGAACTTTAAGGCTTCTTCTTCGGATAGGCCACCGTACTTAACTGCTTTGGCCGCTTCGGTGTTCATGCGAGTGGCAAGCTCAGCATTGTCCGAATTGAATGAGGTCACCACTCCCGCGTTGTGCATGATGGCTCCGTTGTAGGGGATGGCGTCATACACCTCGAATTTGTAGGCCCACCAGTCGGAGAAGCTGGAGCCCCCTGCTCCAATTTCCGCTAAGGCATCCGCGACTTTATAGCCTTCGAGGATGTGCTGGAAAGCGCCTACGTCTAGACCGAGCTTCCCGGCTAGGCGGGCGAAGGTGAGGATTTCATCTTGACGATAAGAATGGATGTGGACCGAGCGGTCGCCTTTGAGGATTTCCAAGGTGGCTTCGCTGCGGAGATCTTTGCGAGGGGGCATGAGCGTCTCGCCGTAATCGAAGGCCTGCCAGCGCTGCTCGTAGTCTTCGGCGGCCCGGAATTGGCTAATCATATATTGCTCAACGCCCATCCGCGTTTGCGGATAGCGACTGGTGAAATCGTCTCCCCAGTTGCTTTGCTTTACGTTTTCTCCGAGAGCAAATTTAACGGTGGGCTTTCCGCCGTCGAATTTCATGCCTTCGGCGTCCTCGCCCCAATGGAGCTTGATGATCTGGCATTGTCCCCCCATCGGATTGGCGGAGCCGTGGAGTTGGTGGGCTACTGTGAGTCCGCCTGCGAGTTGGCGGTAAATGTTGATATCGACCGGATTCACCACGTCGCCGATCCGCACCTCGACCGAAGAGGCCCGGGTCCACTCATTGACGCCACCGATGATCGCGGTGTGAGAGTGACAGTCAATGAGCCCCGGCGTCACGTGTTTGCCATTGGCATTGATCACAAGAGCCTTGCGGGGCCCTTTGAGTTTCTTTCCGATTTGGGCGACCTTGCCATCGGTGAAAAGGATATCTGTCTTCTCGAGTTTGCCATCCGGTCCGCTAGTCCAGAGAGTAGCGTTCTTTACCAAAATGCTCTCTGGCTGCGCGACGTCAGTGATGCCGTATTCACCGGCTGGATACTTGGTGAAAACAAGAACGGGAACTTCCTCTTCAGTTTCCCCGATATCTGTGCTGGCCTCTTCTTCGGTTTCCGCTTTTTCCGGCTCTTCCTTCGAAGCGCTCCAAGATAAAATGCTCTCGTCGGGAAGCGTTGCGGATCCAATAAGTCTACCCTCTTCCGCATGGGCTCGGAAACGAACTACGCCTTCTTCATTCTTCCGCCCTAAGAGTACGGGCTCACCGAAAAATAGGATCTCCCTCTCTTTTACTGACAGGGGCAGACTTGCATCTTCTATCTTCAGGACCAGTTTGCCTTCGACCTTTTCGACGCTGCCGGATTTGAATCCACCGCGAGTTTCCCATTGGAATTCCCAGAGGCCCTCTTCGACAAGCAGTTCTTTAGCGGGCTCTTTTTCGATGCGATCGCCATCTATCCAGATTTCGGATACTTTAGCTTTTTCGTCGGTAAACAGATTCCCGGTGGCGACGACCAGGTTGGCGATCTTGCCGGGCTCGACGGTTCCCAGACGATCTTCCTGCCCATAGAGCGTTGCAGGGGTTTCGGTGATCGCCCGGAGCGCTGCCCCTTCGCTGAGGCCTCGTTGGATCGCTTTGCGAATGGCTCCCCAGAATTCCTTGCCGGGATTTTGCAGGAAGTGAGTCGTTAGGCAGAAGTCGATTTCCTCCTTTTCGATAAAGGCGGGATTGGATGGGGCTAGTTCCCAGTGTTCGAGTTGCTCAAGGGAATAGTCGAGGGATTGGTCTGCGCGTTCGACGCGGGGCGTGCTTGGGAAAGAAAGGGGGAGAATGAGAGTCGCATTCAGCTCCCGCAACGTGGGCAGGGCTCGGTATTCGTAGCCATTGCCGACGATCGCATAGCTGAGATCAAACTCCTTAGCCACACTGTCGAAACGCTGATAGTCGGTTTCGTCCCGAGCGCGGAAGAGCGATAGTTGTCCCGCTTCCAATAAGGGGAGTAAGGCATCGAGAGCTTCGTTTTCCTCAGGCCGTTCGAGTTTGTCTGAATTTGCAGCGTAGGCCTCCAGCGTAGATCGTCGCCATTGGCCGTCATGTAGGGCTTGGCGCGTTAAGGCAACGCAGCCCATCAGCGAACCAGGATAAACCGTGACGCCGGCGCCTCGATCATTATCGGCAGATTCGAAAGCTAGATGCTGAGCAATGTCTTTGGCGACGACTGCCTCTTGGACGGATTTGCCGTTTAGGTTCACTAGAGCGCCTCGTCCGCGGAAAATACCGCGTCCTGGAAAACTGGCTACAGTGGCGAATCCGATGTCGTTGAGCTTTTCAGCGTCTTTCGGCTTTGCCGCAAAGTAGTCGATGGCAAGACGCTGAGGGGTGACCTGGGCGTTCCAGTAGGTGGCGCCGCTCGACGAAGGCGTGGGAGCCTTTTTGGCGGGAGGCGCGCCCTCTTCGGTGGGTTTGCGTAGGAAGGGCTTTAAACCGGCTGGCATACCAAAGTGAGTGTAGGCGTCGATGAAGCCCGCGTATACGGTTTTTCCCGACAAGTCCCAAATGCGAGCGTCGGATGGGGCTTCAAGACCACTCTCGACCGTTTCAATCAATCCGTCCCTTACGACAATGGTAGCGTCCTCAATCACCTTGCCGGGCGAAGGAATCAGCGTCGCGTGGACGAGAGCGTGAACGCGTGACTCGTCGGCGTGGAGACCCTCGGTTTGTTTCGAAGATTCGCGAGCAGAAGAAAGGCTTACCAATAACGCGCCAATTAGCAGGCAGAAGGGACATCTTTTCATAGGGAAAGGAT
>JBCCZW010000411.1:0-4552 GCA_039186805.1 Verrucomicrobiota bacterium | reverse complement strand
GAGAAGCTCCACCACCTTTCTCACCAAGAGTGCTTCCTCGCCAACTCCGTCACCTGCGAGATCATCACTCATATCGATTAACCCGCAGATCTTGCAAGCCGGAGCTGTCTACCCTCCGTAGCTCCCAGCGAAGGACGGGCCGACCCGGCACTCCAAGCACTTAAAGTAGCATCGAACGTGAGTTCGATGACTCATCCCGCTCAATCCCACCCCCCTCTCTGCCGTTACCCAGGGAGAAAATATGCGAATTCGCGAATCCATCAATATCTCCGCATCCCCAGAACGCGTATGGAGCGTTCTGGCGGATCCCGTCATGATGGAGCTCTGGAATCCTAAATGCACCCGCTGCAAAGTTCCGCAAAGCGAAGAAGTCCGACGCGGCTTTGAATTCGAAGCCAACTTCAAGCTGAATGGAAAGGAGTCCACTAGCCGCGCCGTTGTGAGCGAATTTATCCCTCTCAGTCGAATCGCATTCACCTACAAAATGGACGTTCCACAGCCCGATTCCCAGGCCACCGAGTCCTTAGAAATCACGCAAACCGCTCCCAACCGAATTCTCGTCACTCACCAAATCGACATGTCCCTCTCAGGCATCCCTCTTTGGGCCCGCCTGCTCATCATGTTGATCCACAAATTCGGGCGACGTGCAGATGACTCTCACTCCAATCTCGAAACCCTCAAAGTCCTCCTAGAGAGCGAACTCGAAACCGCAGTTTAAATCACGCAAGGCTGTAGAAGAGACCATAGAACTTCGTGAAACGGGCAGGTAGCCGGTGTCCAAACCCTGAAGCCGAAAAGCCCCTCAAGAACAGAGAGCCAGTCGAAAGGAAATAGAGTGATTCTTCCGACGCAAATGCAAGGAGCCCACTGAAAACCGACGGGACACCCGAATGTCCGAATCCTCCCTCACCTGAAATGATCAAGCCGATCACCCGGCGGCGGCCTAAACAACTTCCCCATAACGAGTAAAGCCGCCCCATAACGAGGCGGCTCCCAATCGAGTGCTGCTGCAAAATTCTTATGGAAGAACACATTTCCAAAGCGCCATTATCAAACGAAATTGTGACAAGTCTCAATTCACGCACATGAATAAATCGCTCACCTAACCGATGACTCCGAAAAATCGCTAGCTTACGCATTATTCATCCCATCATAAGACAAGTTAAGCCCGGTAAATCCGAGCTCCCTAGAGCGAAATCCGTCCCCAGCCGCCACCTCCCGGAGTCCGCACCTCCAGAAGATCGCCCGCCTCCAAATCGATCGCCACATTCTCGCCCAATGCGACCTTCGAACCATCCTTAGCCCGAATCAAAAACTGCTCCCCGCATTGCCCCGCTTCACCGCCCTCCATTCCATAAGGTCGCTCCCGCCGATGCTGAGTGAGCATTGACAACTTGACTGCCTCCAAAAATCGAATACGCCGCGCCACACCCTCTCCTCCTGAGAACCTGCCAGCTCCTCCTGACCCCTCTCTCAAGCCAAATTTCTCCAAACGAGCCGGATACCGTTTCTCGAAAATCTCCGGATCCGTAATCGCCGTGTTGGTCATGTGCGTATGAACTCCATCGGCCCCCGGCCTCTCTGAGGTCGCTCCTTCGCCCCCTGCGATCGTCTCATAGTAGCTGCAATTCTGGTTGCCGAAAATCAAATTGTTCATCGTACCCTGGCTGCAAGCCGCCAAACCAAACACCTTCAACAACGCATCCACCACCCGTTGGCTCACCTCCACATTACCCGCCACAACGGGGGGACACTTCGCAGGATCATCGTCGAAAACCGGATTCAACATCCCTTCCGGGATCCGAATATCCACTACATCCAAGAATCCCTCATTCAAAGGCACATCCACCTTCGCCAACAAACGCATCACATAGATCGTCGCGCTCGTCACAATCGCCGCAGTCGCGTTGTAGTTCGACCCCTGCGCGCCCGCCGATCCCTCAAAGTCGACTATAAACTTCCCATCTTCCTCCCAAACCGACACGCAAATCTCAGCTCCACTATCCAAGCGCTCCACGCAACTACGCTTTGCGAGTTCCTCTCTCTTTAAAGCGCTCCTCAACGCGCTCGCCGCCCGCTTCCTCAACTTCTCCAAGTAACCGCAAACGCGACCGACACCCTCCTTGCCAGTCATCCCCTTAAGCCCCTCTTGCCCTATCCGAATCGAGGCCAATTGGGCCGAAAGGTCAGCGACGTTTTCCCTGGACCCCCGCGTAGGATACTTCCCGCCCAATAAAACTTCCTCGACCTCCTTCCACCGAGCTTCTCCGTTCCGCATCAGATACATTGGCGCGATCACCACGCCCTCTTCCTCAAGCGATCTTGCCTCGGGCGGCATGGACCCGGGAGAGATACCGCCCAACTCCGCATGGTGCGCTCGATTCGCTACATAACCAATCAAGTCACCATCTTCTGAATACACTCCTGCCATAAAAGTCACATCCGGCAAATGCGACCCGCCATACCCAGGATGATTCGTCACGATCACATCGCCTGGATTCAAAGGGCGCTCTTCCAAGACCTTTCGCAAGCAAACGCCCAAAGCGCCTAAGTGAACGGGTATGTGCGGAGCATTCGCCACCAAGCGACCTTCCCGATCCAACAAAGCGCAGCTGAAATCTCTACGCTCTTTCACATTGGTTGAAAATGCCGTTCGCTCCAACAAAGCTCCCATCTCTTCAACGATCGACAAAAAGCGATTTGTAAAGAGTTCTAACTCCACCACCTCATCGCTTTGATTGGCAACCTCCGCATCTGCAATCCGCTCAAGCAAAAGCGTCCCCTCAGTGCCAACGATCGCCTCCCATCCTGTATCCACAAATACAGTACTAAAGGAGTCTTGTACAACGATCGGCCCGACAATCTTTTGACCCATCTTCAAGCTCCCTCTTTTCGCAAAACCTCTCAACTGATCAGCAGTCGTATCGACCACCGAGAACTCCTCAGCCTCTTCTCGCTCGACTTTCGTCCGAACCGATAGACGCAAGGCAACCACTTCGATCTCCAAACCCTCCGGAACAAAACCAAACTGAAATCGATACGCCTCCTCAAAAGCGTTCTTCAAAGAGATCCCTTCCGCATAATCGATCTGCAAACTCGACTCCTGACCGCGATATCTCATCTCGCATCGACGCGTTCCCAACTCGATTGCCTGCAGCTCTTCCCCTTCTCTCGCCAGATAATCAATCGCGCTTCTTTGCAGAAGCTCAAAGCTCTCCTGTAAACTAGTCTCGCAAAGCTCAAGACTCTCCAAGATCTGCTTCTCCTCAAAGCGTTCGATCGAAGCGCGCTTCAAACCATAGGCGCTTAGCAAGCCGGAATCCGCAGGAAACAAAACTCTCTTCATAGATAGCATGCCCGCCACCGCGCAGGCATGCAGTCCGCCCGCTCCCCCAAAGGCAACCATCGCGTATTCAGATGTATCATACCCCTCGCTTAGCGAAATACTCCGGATCGCCTCCGCCATCCGCTCATTCGCTATGGCAAGAAAACCGTGGAGAAAGCTCTCCTCGGAAGATTCTAGACCCGTCTTGGACTCAACTTCTTTCAGCAATTCACCCAAGCTTTCTCTAGCTGCCGATACTTTGACTGGAATGTTGAAATGACTCGGGTCCAAGCGCCCAAGCAGCAAGTTCACATCCGTAATCGTCAGCGGGCCACCCGCTCCATAGCAGGCTGGCCCCGGATACGCCCCCGCGCTTTGCGGCCCGACACGAGAAGCCATCCCATCAAACCAACAAACAGATCCTCCACCGGCAGCCACCGTCTCTATTCGTAAAGAAGGAGCGTAAACCCTCGCCGCTCCAATACGTTGCTCGAACTTATAATCCAACCCTCCGTCAAACCGAGACACATCCGTACTCGTTCCCCCCATATCAAAAGCAATCGTTCGTTCCTCGCCTCCGCGAAGACCCACCGATGACGATCCAACAACCCCTCCAGCAGGACCACTCAGCAAACTGTCCTTTGGGCAATAGCGATCGCGACTCGCCAGCCCGCCTGCGCTGTTCATCACCCGCAGCTTGCCCCCTGACAACCTGCGCTGAACCGCATCCAAATAGGCATCCATGATTGGCGACAAATACGCATCCACATTCGCCGTCTCGGCTCGAGGCAAGACTTTGATAAATGGCGACAAAGCGCTCGAAACCGAAACTCTCCTTATGCCTGCCTCCTTGAGCAAGGCTTCCACCCTCAGCTCATGATCAGGATTCTCGTAACTATGAACAAACGCCACCGCCACCGCTTCAAACCCGTCCTGTAAGGTTTTTTCAATACACTCGCGAACTTGGGCTTCATCCAATTCGACCAACACTTCTCCACCCGCGCCCAATCGCTCCTTAATTTCAAAAACTTGATCATAAACCGGATCCGCTTTCCGAATACCCAGCTCAAACAGATGCGGCCGCTGCTGATTGCCAATACGCAGCAAATCTCCAAATCCTTCCGTAACGAAAAAGGCTGTCTTCGCCCCCTTTCCCTCCAGAAGAGCATTCGTTCCTCGAGTCGTTGCCAGCCGCATATCGAGCAAAGGCAAATCGTCATCTAGCTG
>JBCCZW010000410.1:0-4572 GCA_039186805.1 Verrucomicrobiota bacterium | reverse complement strand
CAGACCTTCAGGCAAGCCCAGCGCATGCCGCTTTCCAGTGGCCTAGAGAAGGAACTTTATATAGACATTTCTGGTTATCTGTCTAACGACGTCGCCAATCCGAATGTCCAGCGTCCTGTGGTCAGGCTCAATAACTTCACTACGAATAGAAACAGGAGTATTCAAGAAACCCTGCGAGCCACTGGGTTTATCGATGTGGACATAAACGACTACAACGAAAGAACAGGTAAGTGGTTAGGCAAACATACGCTTACCGGACTGTTCGAACAACGCGACAATGATTCGAGTAGAACTCAAGATAGGTTTGTATGGGATAGCGACACGATTGCCGTAGCTACAGATGAAGCCTTTGGCCAGACGGCGAACTCAGGTCGTCGGTCGGTATCGTCTTTGGTCTATGTGGGTCCGTCGGCTGCTAACGCATCGACTTTTAGCGAAGCGACAATTACCGACCAGGTTAACGTTCCATGGCCGGTTGATGGCGATCGTCATATGGCTTGGTATTGGGATCACATTGCAAAGGAACGCAAGCTGGGCGAATTCGTTGTGAGGGACGTTCGATTGGGCTTGGATCTTGATCGGACCGAATTGACCTCCAAGGCCGTATCACTCAAGAGCAATACTCTGGACAACCATTTGGTGACGGTGCTCGCATGGAGAAAGGACCGCGAAAAGGCGTTTGAAAGACTGGAATCGACGGGTACCTTTAACGGAGATTTTCCCGAACGGAATCCGGATGGAACCGCTAACCTGGACCTTTTTCGTCTTCAGGACGACCCAAGTTCCGATTTCGAGGAAGAGACGATTACCAAGAGCGTCGTCGGTTTCTTTCCTGAGAAGTATTTATTTGAGCTGCCCTTTGGAATGGATCTTGCCGCTCATTATTATGAAGGAGAGAGCTTCCTCCCAGCCGGATTCAGTCAGAATATAATTGGTGAGACCATTAACGCCCCCGTTGGGGAAACGACTGAATATGGTTTTACCATGGAGTTCTTTGAGCGGAGTTTGTCTCTGCGAGTGAATTTTTACGAGACCAGCAATACCAATAATCGCACCAATGTCCGGGGTACTCTGGACAATGCGACGGGCCGGGTCGGGGATTGGCTGCGAGCTTTTCGATCGGCGGAAGAGGAGGGGATTCCCTTTGCCGATCTCAACGCGGATGCGGCGGCTAGCTCTTACTCGGAATTGTACTCGACGATTATAAACACAATTCCTGAACCTACCCGGGGTTTGGTGAACTACCGAGTCGATTCGGAGGGTCGTGTAGTTTCCGATGACATACAGAATCTCACATCCACCTTTGATTTCGTTTCCGAAGGCATGGAAGTGGAGCTGATTGGCTCCCTCAAGCCTAACTGGAGCGTGTCGCTTAACGTGGCGGAGCAGGAGACCGTTCGATCGAACACGGCGCCTGCATTCAGCGATGTGGTGCTGCAAATCGAACAGAATATAATCAATAGCGGACTGTCTGATATTCCTGATAATCCAACCCTTGGGGTGACTACCTCCATTCTCGAACGCTACCAGTCTGTAGTTTCTTTTCCAGTACGAGCGGAACTTGCCAATGATGGGAGACAGTCGCTCGAGCAGCGTCGCTGGCGAGTCAACCTGGTTTCGAACTATGAATTCATAGAAGGTATGGCTAAGGGCTTTGCCATCGGAGGCGCCTTGAGATGGCAGGATGAGTCTGCGATTGGCTATCCCTTGGCTCTTGATGAAAACGGAAATCAGATTCCAGACCTCGACAATGCCTTTTTCGGAGATGACGAGCTAAATGGCGATATATGGTTTTCCTATAAACGAAAACTGAAGAACGACCTCGATTGGCGTATCCAGCTGAACGTGCGCAATGCGATTCGGTCAGATTCTGACATTCCGGTTGTCGTCAATCCCAACGGCGAGTTGGCGGTTATACGCAATCCTCCCGAGAGGCAGATATTCGTCACCAACACTTTTCGTTTCTAAAGCTAGTTGTCTATGCTCGGACCCGTTTGCGTGACGGGTCCGAGCTTCATTGTGTTGCAAAACGATTATGAAAGAGAGCCCCATTGCCCTCATCACGGGAGCGGGTGGCGGAATTGGTCAGGCCATCGCTTCGGAACTCGCTTCGATGGGCGTGAACTTGATGCTTGCGGGTCGGTCCCAGGAAAAGCTGCAACAGTGTCGTTCGAGCTTGGACGCAAAGGGCGTTCGTGTTGAAATTGCCGCAATCGACTTTCTGGAAGCGGAAGCTGCCGATCGGCTTGTTGATATAACGGTGGAAGCGTTTGGAGGGCTGGACATTCTAGTCAACAACGCCGGTATTTTTCACCGAGCTGAGGTCGAGTTTACTGACGTTAATGATCTTATAAAGGTAATGCAGGTGAATGCCTTGGCGCCGTTTTTGATATGCAAACGCGCTATTCCGCATCTACGGGCCTCGGATCGGGCGGCCATTATCAATATATGTTCCTCGGCGGCCCACAAAGGGCATATAAACGAGGGGGCTTATGTTTCGAGTAAACATGCCTTATATGGGTTGACCAAGACTTTGGCGAACGAGCTGGCGAAGGATAAGATCCGAGTCCACGCGCTCTTGCCGGGCGGCGTTGATACGGAGATGGCTTCGGTGGCAGGCGTTGGGTTGGATAGGAACTCCCTCATTTCGCCCAGAGAAATTGCTGACGTAGTAGGTTTTCTACTACGAATTGGCGATAAAGGAATGATCGACGAGATCTCTCTAAGGCGCTCCGGATTCTGCTGAAAAGAGTCCGCCTTCCGTCGGACCGGCGATGATTCGCGTACGACGACTATCTGGAATCCAAACGTAGACTGCGCCTTAGTTCGTCGAACGACATACTCCCTTCGTACTCGAAAAGCTTGGAGTGATAGGCGGGAAGGCGCACGGTTGCGTCTCCTTCGGGTAGGTAGAGCGTCGCGCCGCTCGCCTGGTCGATTAGACGGGCTCCTTTTGCGAGTCCTTTGATCTGAAGTGTGGTTTTCTCGGGCTCCCAATTGAAAAGCGCCAAGACCTTTTCGCCCGTTTGGGAATGGGCGAGATAGAGCCTAGGGGCGTCTTGTGGAGTCTGAAAACTGTCCCAGAAATCGATGGGGATACAGGTCTCAAAAAAGGGGCTGTCGAATGCGCGTTGAAGCAACTGAGCCTTGGGTTCAGTGAGAGTGGGCAGTTTGTCGCTGTTTATGCGGAGCCCACCAGCGATCACAACGAAGTGATTCCAAAGCTCGTTTTGATGGTAGTTGAGGGTAGAGTGCTTTCCTAAGGATTTCGAAATCGTATCGTCTTCGTCCTCCCGAGAGCGGATGATGTGATAATCGACGTCGTTCTTAAAGAGCCGGTTGTGCATAAACCATGCGCTGGCGTTTTGAGTGACGTTTCGGAGCGTCTCAGGATACTGAGGCTTAATATCCTTGGAGGTGCGGCAGGCTTCCACGTAACCGAGCACGCTCCCGAAAAGGGCATTACAGGCCAGAAAGTAAGTGTCGCCCATCGCTTCTCGCATGGTTGCGAGACCCATTTTGAACCGTTCCAATCGCGTGACCGGAAGATGAGTCTTTCCTTTCGGAAGCATGCCCTGGGTCATGAAGTCGACTTTAAAGTACTCAACGCCCCAATTCTCTCGGGCATTTACGATCACGTCTCTAATATAGGCCCGGGTCCCGGGGTGAGAGTAGTCGAAGAAGACGATTCCCTGCTGCGCGTTTTGAGCGTGATCCACGAAATACTCTGGATGCTGAGCTACGATTTTAGCTTTGGCCGAGGCCCGAAACCCATCAAAGTGCATACCTGCCACGAAGCCCGAATCGCGTATATAGTCCATCACGTCACCCATCTCGGGAAAACGTTCATTGGTTTCGTAGTAATCTCCTCGCTCGACCCACCAGCTACCGTCAACCTGTATAAGCTCGATCTTGTTTTCGAGAGTCTTGTTCAGTTCTTTGGCGCCTTTAACATTATCTACGATATCCTGAAACGAGAAGTATCGGGTGTAGTAATCCCAGGTTCCCCAGCCGACCCAGTCTTTGTCCGGCACATTTAGATTATGTTTTTCAGCAAGCAGATCCGCGTACTGAATGAGCAGGTCCTGCCAGTCATCGCTCTGAAGGTAGACGACGCTTTCGAAGGGCATGCTTTCGCCCGGCTTTAAGGGGCGTTGCTCGCCATCCGATTTTATCTGAAATTCCCCGTTCTGGATAGACAGCTCGCAAATGAAGGCGTCCCAACTCAATAGTCCAAATAAGCGGTAGTCTTGCTCGTCAACTGCTACGAGGAGATACATCAGACTCGCGGTTTTCCCAGACTCCTCTCCCACCTTATACCGTTGCATGAATAGGGGATCTACAACTTCCGATGCCATGATATGGCTGCCTGTCATGTAGCTCATGCCCTTTGTTAGGGGGCTTTTTAGGACGAGCTTCGCTTCAATCGAATCGAGTTTTATGGCCTCTGAGGAAGAATTGGTGAACTGAGTGTCCCAGATGATTGGTCCCTCTTGCGTATGCTCTTCCGACTTTGTCGCAATCAATAGACCTTCGGGTTTGGAAGCGATGTTAACTTCAAATGTGACGCTT
>JBCCZW010000409.1:0-4576 GCA_039186805.1 Verrucomicrobiota bacterium | reverse complement strand
CTCGCAAAAAGATGTTGTCGGCGCCATCGGACTCGTTCCTCAATTCAGTGTCGCGCACGAACAGCTCAGAGTCAGTGAATGCCTATCATACACGCTGAGGTTGCATCGCGATTTATCGAAAGAAGAACGCATCCGGGAGGCTGAACACCTTCTGAAAATTGTCGGCTTATCCGATCAGTTCAACAATCGGGTGAATGAACTCAGTGGTGGACAACTCCGGAGGCTCGGACTGGCGCTGGGCCTCGCTCCAAGGCCGGAAATCTTGCTCTGCGACGAAGTCACCAGTGGGCTTGATCCGAATTCTGAAACGGAAATCTTGCAGATGCTAGCAACCCTTCGAGATGACGAAGACGCCACCTTTATCTGCATCATTCACAACCTCTCCCAACTGCATCGATTTGAGACGATCACCGTTCTATTTGACGGGCGCTTGGCCTTCCAAGGGACCTATCTGGAACTCCTAAAAACCTTTGAGATCTCCGACCCCTTAGAACTCTACGACGCTCTCTGTGACAGAGATCCAATGCCCTCGATCCACCAAATAGAGCCGTTGCCCGAGCCGCTCCCGAGCCGCTCCAAAAAAAGCATCCAACCGAATCCGATCTCGCAGACGGCCACCCTTTTGGAGCGGCGCATAAAGTTATTCTTCCGCAATCAAGGAGCCCTCCTTCTCACCGCGGCCATCACCTTTGGATTTCCCCTCCTCGTTATAATATTTGCAAGTGGGGGACTCCCCCCCGTGCCCAGTCTCAGTGGTTTCGACGAAGATGGAGCGATCGGTATCGACGCCCTGATGGCTCGGGCCCAATACGGTATTGATGTCACTCGAGTGGGCTCTCTGGTGATGGGGCTGGTCCTATTCGAAGTAGTCCTGCTTACCCTCATGACGAGCAACAACGGTGCGCGCGAGATCGCCGAAGAGCGTCCGATCTTCAGGCTCGAACGCCTCCGGGGACTCGACATTATTAGCTACGTATTGTCGAAAGCGCTCTTCGTTGGCCTCCTGAGTGCGCTTCAAGGTGCGTGGATGGCCGTATTCGTCGATTTCTTTGTCAGCTTCCCGGGAAGTCTGCTCACTCAAATCCTTCTATTCGCGGTAAGCGGAATCGCCATGGCTTGGGTCGCTCTCGGCTTCTCTGCAGTTATGGACTCTGCAGAACGGGCGTCCCTAGCATCCGTCTACCTAGTAGGATTCCAGCTCCCCTTAGCGGGCATTGTATTGAAGCTTCCAGACTGGCTTGAATGGATCTGCCGCCCATTCATCAATGCCTATTGGGCCTGGTCCGGTATGGTCAGGACGATGCTCGATTCGCGATACTATGATGCCGTCGTTCAGGCTTACGAAGGTATCACTATCGGAATCGCCGGATGCGCTGCAGTCCTCATGGCACAAGGCGCTCTTGGCCTTGTTTTAGTATATAAAGGCAGCTCAACTATCCGATAAACACATTTGCATTTGCTTCCCCTCTGGATCATAATCACCACAGTTAAACATTTGATGATACCCGTTAGACCTCGCCACTACCTGACGCTCGCGATTTGCCTTTGCGGAATCGTAACAATCTCGGGATGTGGCCAGAAATCAGACCTGGCGCCCTTCGAAAGAGAAGCGTATTTGAAAAACCCAGACAATCTGTTGGGCAACCGCTATCAGCTAAACGGAGTGATCGACGCGACGTTAGGCTACCAAGCAAAAATCGGACGCTTGATCGCCGTCAGGGAGACACCCGAGACCGAACGTATCCCACTTTTCATTGCAAGTGGTATTGTCGAGAACGTTCACGTAGGGCAACGTTATCGATTCGAAATCCAGGTGAAGGAAGGAGGGTTAGTCAGTGTCAGCAATATGGAAAAATATTAGTGTAGTCATCTACCTCTACGGGACTGCGGTCTATTTGTCCGGTCAAGGGGTCTTACCTCAGCAGAATACACAGCCACCAGCTCAACCCGAAATTGCTGCGGCTCCGGCCCCAGAGACCAAGCTGGAGAGTGACACCATGCTCGAAGCGGCTGATCGGGTATTTGATACCGACTCGGACACCATTGATTTCGAAGAAGGTGACTTCAATTGGAAAGGACGTAGCTTCAATCTCGGAGACAGCCGCCTAATCCGAGCTCGTTTTGAACGCTATCTAGCCAGCCCTTTACCCCTCGAAGACGTCGCTAAATATGAATCCCTGCTCCAAGACATTGAGCGCCGACTACAAGTTAACAACCTCGAACTCGATCCCGAAGTCCTCGAGGAATTATGGAACCTCCTTTTCGAGGCCGCGGAATACCAAATCGACGGAGGAAACAGCCTCATCGTGGCCAATCAAGTCTTCAATGCATGGCGCATCCGCCAAGAACGTGAAGCCGGCAGATCCAGCCAACTGGAGCTAGAACGTGTCCGCAGAGTACAACAAGAAATCCTCGTCAACCGCGCGGAATTCCTCGAACGCTCTGCTCGCCGTCAGCGCGCCGCCGAAGAACGCGGAGACGGCGCCAGCGCCAGCAACTCCCAACCCTCTGGATTGGCGACCGAAGCACAATTCCGAGCAATGGATCTCCAAGAGACCGAAAGCCGTATTCGAGCCCTTGAGACCCAAAATGCCACCACCGGATTACAGGCGAAATTACAATTTCAAACCCAAATCATCAGCTTCATCGTGCAACGCCGATTCCGGCATGCCATGATCGCCGCCTCATTTTACCGTCTCATCTTTAAGGGCTCCGCGCAAAACCTTGAAGTCGGTCGCGAACAACTCAGTGGAATCCTGCTGAGCAGCGACGCTTCCCAATCCGTCAATGCCCTAGATCAACTCTCCGCTGAAGCTCGCAACGAATCGCGCATCGGCATGAACGCGGTCACCGCATCCTACACCCGTGGTGAACTCTTCGGCGCACTCCAGCGACTGCAAGAAACCTTCTTCCTCGGCGAACACCTGAATCCAGTCATCCTCTTTGATCCCGAGATCAAACGCGAACTCTTCGAGTTTTACAGAGATGCCCGCGAGGCACGAAAGCTTTTCGACCTGAAAGACTATGCGCAGGTCGACGAACTCGCTCAAAGCCTCCAACAGCGCTCCGCAGACTTTTCGGCAGCACAAATACTCTCGGCCTCCAGCTCGGCTCAGCGTCTCAGCGACTTGGCACTCCTCGCCGCCCAGCAATCCATCGCCATGAAGGACTTCGACAAAGCGGACTTCTCCCTCTCCCGCGCAACCATGCTTTGGCCCCTCAACCCACGGATTGAACAATTTACCCTGGAAATGACCTCCCGTGTCGATACGCGCAATATTGCCACCACCGAATTTGACCGCATGTATGAAACCGGCAATTATCGCGCACTCTACGATGATCGAGCCCGACTCGGAGTCGCTTTGATGACTGACTCTATACGCGCCGAAAAACTCAAAAGCGCCATCGACCGAGTCGCCAGAATAGACATTTCACTCGCGCAAGCCCGTGAACTCTCCGCGCAAGAAAATCCCTACGCAGCATGGGAACTCCTCAGTGCAGCTACCGAACTTGATCCCAAAGACGTTGAGCTCAACATTGCCAAATCTCAAATCGCCCCCCAAGCCGCCCGATTTGTTGGAAAGCTCAACGCTGCAAGCAAACTCGAGCAAGAAGGCAAATGGCCCATTAGCTTAGCCCTCTATCTTGCGGCACAAGACATTTATCCAGCCAGCCAAACCAGTAGAGAAGCTATCGAAAGGCTCACCAGTCGAATCTTCGAAAAAGCTAGTCTAATCGCCGAAGCAGCGCCCGAACCTCAAACGTTCTAGATCCCTCGCGGTCTAGAGGCGCCCCAAATCCGAAAGCAGCATAAACAGGCAATTAAGGGCCAGGGCATGGGTGAATTTACCGCTGCGTCCCCACTCAATCACCTCATCCAGCGGGGCCACGATCACCTCGATATCCTCGTTCTGATCCAAGCTCAATGCATGAGTCTTCTCGACCGTCTCGACTTTAAAGAAATGGCATGTGTTGTTAAAAATCGCCGGATTTGGAAAGCTACTCCCGATCGAAACAGCAGGCCCTCCCGTGTAGCCAGTTTCTTCCCTAAGTTCGCGCAATGCAGCAGCCTTCGGATCCTCACCAGGATCGACAATCCCGCCTGGAAACTCCAAGGAAAAGGCCTCCACTCCGAAGCGGAACTGCTTCACAAGCACCACTCGCTGATCGGGGGTCAAGGCTGCGATATTCGCCCATGATTTCGTTTTAATCGCAAAAAAGTCGTCCTCACGTTTACTCAGCGGATGCCTAAACCGCCGGGCGACCAAATCAAAAATCCGCGTTTTGACCATCGGAGTCTCCCCCAAAAATTCCCACCGGGACACCGCCATCTACTCAGAAGCTGGGATCGTCACCGGCTGTCCAATACGCAGTCGGCGTGGATCGAGGCCAGGATTTGCATTCATGATTGCCTGGACCGAAACCCCATACCGCGAAGACAGGCGTCCATAGGTATCCCCAGACTCGATGATGTGCACCCCTCCTTCGCCCGAAACGACCGAGCTTTCCGGCGAGGCTTCGTCACTCGGACTCCCGGCATCAGTTTCGCTACGAGCTGCTCCGGACGCGGGTACGG
>JBCCZW010000408.1:0-4596 GCA_039186805.1 Verrucomicrobiota bacterium | reverse complement strand
TCGATGGCGTATTCGAATCGACGGTAGGTGTCTGGGGTCATGGGGCCGCTGCCGCCTTGAACGATTTCCGAGACCATGAGTCCAGTGTTTCCCAAGCGGCGATAGCTCATGCCTGCTTGCTTGTTTCTCCACTCCGGCTCTCGGTAAGGGCGAGATAGGGCTTGCGACGGCTCTTGGGCGCCTGAAGCGATGTTTTGGCCTGCAAGAGCCGCCCCTGCGGTGGCGATGGTTCCCTTTACGAAGGATCTGCGGCTTGGGTTCGAAGGGCGAGGGGCTTTTTCCATGTCGGATAGAGAACTACAGTCGGGGTTCGATTACAAATGAAATGAGACATTTTTAGGTCCGCTTTCGTGAAGTCGGCGCGTCTGATTTTAAGTGTATCCGATTCCAATGGTGGCAACCCTGTTGCATGACCTGTGAAAGCGAGACGTTTTAGCGAATTGGAAGATTTTCGATAAAGGGGCAATCGGTTCGCTCAAGTTCGGCGATAGCGTCTTTTCTATATCGGACGAGGGTGCCGCGATATTCCGGATAGTAGGCGAGATTGATAAGTTCTTCATCGTCGTTAAGAAGGTCGTAAAGTTCTTCGACCTCTCCCTCGATGAGGTTCATTATGTACTTGTATTGGCCCTTTCGGTAAGAAATCCACCAGTTGATGCCTGAAGGCGATTCCGATATGCTTTGGATCTGTTGGGTGTCCGATCCGTATTTTCGCCCAGTGTAAGCGATGAGTACTGGGTGGTTGCTTTCAGCGCTTGGATTCTCCAGGAGCGGCGTCATGTCTCGTCCATGAACCTTCCATGGGAGTTCTACTCCTGCGAAGCTGAAGAGGGTGGGTACCAAGTCTTGGCCGCCGACGGGCGTAGAGCAGACCTCCCCCTTTGGGATTTTGCCTGGAAAAGCGACAATGAGAGGGCAGGAGATGTTGGCGTCATAGGGGGCCATCTTATGCTGGAAACCGTGATGTCCCCAAGCGAAGCCTTGGTCGGAGGTAAAGATTACCAGCGTGTTCTCAAGTTGTTCGGTATCTTTGAGGGCCTGCATCAGCGCCCCGACCGCCTCATCTAGGCTGAGGGCGGTTTCCTGGTAGCGTCGCGAGGCTTCGTAAAATTCCCACTGCTTGCCGGGTCGTTTGGTGCGTAGTTCGCCTTTGTCGTCATAGTTCCAGGCCTGGCGGTCTTTTACATACTGAGGTTTGCCTGGGCGCGGGCCGAACATGTCCTTGGGGAGCGTGATAGGGGCGTCTTGGGGAATGGCGTCGTAATGCCGGTCTGCGGGGGTGAAGGGACCGTGGGTGCCGGCGTAGCAGAGCCATAGGAGCCAGGGCTTATCTTCTTGGCGACCTTTTCCGCGGATATATTCAGTGGCCCATTTGGTGTAGTTGTCTGTCGAATACCCGTCTATCTTTATGGTTTCGCCGCCGTTGAAGGTGATGAGCTGGTCGTAATAGTAGGATCCGGAATTACTGGGGAATTTGGGTCGGTTCCAGACAATTTGATAATCCCAGTCGCGGCCGTAGCCCGTATCGGTGCCGGTGTGCCATTTGCCTATTTGGGCAGTGGTGTAGCCGGCTTCCTTGAAGGATCGCATCCAGAAGGGAGATTTTTCGGCGTCGTATTCGCTGCCTGGGTACGGTCCTTCCATTCTCATGGATTCGATTCCGTATTGGAGTTTGCCTGTGAGGAAGGTCGCTCGGGCGGGCATGCACCAAGTGCCGTTGTAGGCATTCCGGAATCGGACTCCTTGAGCGGCGAGGCGGTCGATGTTGGGCGTTTTGACCCAAGGCGCAGAGCGTTCATAGCAAGAGACAGTGCGGTCCGACTGGTCGTCGGTGTAGATGTAGAGGATATTTGGGCGCTCTGTGTTCTCTTTGGCTGCGACTTGAGCCGAGGAGGCGCTGATCGCGGCAAACAAAAGTGTAAGCAGGAAGTTTGGTTTCTGCAGCATGGGAGGGAGTCGTTGTCGAAATAATGTCGCCGCATTGAGTTTAAGCGCAATGGCCAATGCGGGTGTGGCAACGGGTTACGAAAAAGGATGACTGTCGGTGGGCGCATGTTCTATCGTTTTGCGGCAAGCTGGGTTTTCCGGGAAATGTTTCTGGTGGGAAACCCTCTGCTGAATCTCGGAGTCGAGGTATTCGAGAAGTTGCGCTCCGGTGAAAAGTACCCAAGGTGGGAATCGATGTTCTTAGCTGTTATCGAATTCGGTGAAGGTTTCCTTCAATTCTTACCCCTTATTGCGACGCTGTTTGTGGCGGCTTTGGTTTTGTTTGTCGCAGAGAGAATCTTTAGCAGTAAGGCGACTCAGGTAGGCGAGAAGCAGAAGTTTACCAAGCCTTTGGTCATGTTGGGCTTATCTGCGATTTGTTTGATTGGAGTGATTTTGGCATTGCCGTTGGGAGCGGGGTTGAAGGGGAATTTATTGAGCTTGCTTGGCCTGGTGCTGACGGGCATCATTGGCTTGTCGTCCACGACTTTCGTCTCGAATGCGATGGCCGGATTTATGATTCGTTCGGTAGGCTCTTTCCGTTCCGGCGATTTTATAAAAGTCGAGAGCCACTTCGGACGTGTTTCCGAGCGGGGCTTGTTTCATACGGAGATTCAGACCGAAGACAGGGATCTGACGACCCTGCCGAATTTGTATCTAGTGATGAACCCGGTATCGGTGGTGCGATCTTCGGGAACGATCGTGTCGGCGAATATCTCGCTAGGCTACGATGTGCGTCATGACGAAGTGGAGACGTACTTAAAGAGGGCGGCTGAAGCGGCGGGATTGGATGAGCCCTTCGTTCAAGTTTTGGAGTTGGGCGACTTTACCGTGGTGTATCGGATTGCCGGATTTTTGAAGGACACCAAAGGCTTGGTCACGGCGCGGTCGCGGATACGTGTTGAAGCGATGAATACGCTGCATGAAGCGGGGATCGAGATCATGTCGCCTTCGGTGATGATGCAAAGACCGATTTCATCGGAGGAGCGGATTATGCCGAAAGGGCATGGCTATCGCAAGATGGCGAAGAAGCGCGATGCCGTATTGGTCGAAGAGAAGATCTTCGATAAGGCGGAGCGGGCGGAGAATCTCGAGCGTTTGCAGGAGGCCTTGAAGGATCTGGGGCAGCGGAGGGCGGAGTTGGAGAAAAGTATCCAAGTTGCGGATGCGGACGCAATGCCCGGATTGGAAAAGGATCTGTCGATCTTGGATGCGGAGATCGAAAGCGTGAATGCGGCGTTAGAGGGAGAGGGTTGAAGTAGAGAGAGTCGACGCGACTCGACTTCGATCTTGGGCGCTGCTAGGTTCGACGCGGCGGTCGAACCCTACCTTATCCGAGGAAGGATAGGGTGACGTAGATTACGTAGGAGGCGAGAAGGGGGATGCCCATCCAGCGTTTGAATACGCCGCTATCTTTGGACATAAAGATAAAGAGGCGCATCAGGAAAATGATGATGATCGCTGCGGGCAGTTGTTTCGTTAGAACGATCCAGCCGTTTTCGCCTCCCAGTGGGATCGGCTTGGCGAGAGCCGCGCAGCCGATGACGAAAAGGACGTTAAGGATATCGGCTCCGATGACGTTTCCGATGAGCACTTCGTAGTGTCCTTTGCGGATAGCGGTGAGACCGACCATGAGTTCTGGGAGACTGGTGCCGAAGGCGACAAGCGTGCCGGCGATAACGGCATCTGGAATTCCAGCTCGGGTGGCGATAATCGTTACCGAGTTAATGAGGGCATCGCCGCCAGCGATCACTAGGGAAAGGCCGACGACTCCCATGACGAGCAGCATAAAGCCAGAGCGAGGCTTGTGAGCTTCGGTTGCGTCGGGTTGCCCAGATCCGCCTGGGATTTTCTCTTCGCGAGCTTCAGCGCGGCTCCATTTTATGTTTAGGAGCACGTATCCAACGAGGAGACAGAGGAACAAGACGCCTACGCCGCGCGAGATGTAAGCGAGGCGTTCGCCGCTGTTTGGGTCGAGCTTGTCTACGGCGAGCATGTAGGATCCATAGCAGATCGCGGCGAGGAGGATGACTGAACCTGCTTGTAGCCATCCCTGCTTATGGAGCATTTTGCTTTTTGCAGGCAGTTGGGTAATCAGAAGACCAAGCCCGAAGATTAACCCAGTGTCTGCAATGATGGAGCCAATCGCATTGCCCAGGGCCATTCCTGAATTGCCTTCGAGCGCGGCGAGCACGGATACCGTCATCTCAGGGGTGGTAGTTCCGATAGATACGATGGTGGCCGCAATCGTGAGTTGGGAGACGCCGAGCTTGGCGGCGCCTTCGCTAGCGGCTTCCACTAACCAGTCAGCGCCCTTGATGAGGGCTACGAGCGACACTACGGAGATTGCGACGAGCGGTATAGTGGCGAGGTCGGCAAACCACTTTTCAGGTAAGAGAGACGCGATCGGCATATTGGGACGGAGTACGTAGAATCCGGTTTGGATATCAAGTACTAAAATGAGATGTGAAGCCGGGTCAGTATCCGAGCCGCGCGTTTACAGATGCAGCTTGGCGGCAGAATTTTCTCGCGCGCTCGCGAGCAAACAGGATAGGACTTTAAGCTTAAACTGTTGCTCGGATAAAGCGAAACCCCTCAGTCCTGTGAAGG
>JBCCZW010000407.1:0-4600 GCA_039186805.1 Verrucomicrobiota bacterium | reverse complement strand
CTTTAGGGGGAAGGGGATGTTTCTTTGCCAGGAGATCGCGACGGATTCGGATAATGGCGAGGGGCGGAAATTTTGGTCCGGAATTTTCGAAGGCGTCCTGAAGGTGTTTGGCATTTAAGCTGGCGTTTGTCCTAAGTGAGTTTCCAATCGGCAGTCGTATGAGCGAAAGTCAGATTGGATTCATTTTCGACTGGGATGGCGTTGTGGTAGACTCTTCGAAGCAGCATGAGGAAAGTTGGGATTTGCTTTCAGGAGCAGAGGGCCTTTCGCTATTCGAGGGTCATTTCAAGGCGGGGTTTGGGAAGCGAAACGAACTGATCATTCGGGAGTTGCTTAAGTGGTCGGAGGATGAGTCGGAGATTGCTCGCTTGGGGGATTTGAAGGAGGTGTATTATCGCAAATTGGTTCGGGAGCATGGGTTAGAGCCGTTGCCGGGAGTGAAAGATTTCGTACAGTCTTTGGTGGATACGAGAACGCCTTATGCAGTTGGTTCCTCTACGCCGCGAGAGAATATCATGGCGGTAAAGGAGACGGCAGGCATTGAGGGCTTTTTCGAGCAGATTTTCGCGGCGGCGGATGTCACTCGTGGTAAGCCCCATCCGGAGGTCTTTTTGAAGGCGGCCGCTTTGATAAATACGCCAGCGGAGCGCTGCGTCGTTTTCGAGGATTCCTTTTCCGGAATCGAGGCAGGACTGGCGGGAGGCATGAAGGTAGTGGCAATTGCGACGACCAACACGCGCGAGGCTCTGGAAGAGAAAGACGTCGCGCTCGTCGTGGATAGCTTCGAAGAGCTTTCGATCGCGAGATTGCAGGCTTTCTTTGAATAGGCGAGAGGGATAGCCAACGCATAGATAGGAGGCTGCCGGGAAACTTCGCTATTGCTTTAGAAAGCGCTTGTTGGCGGTATGAGTTTTATCGTTAACCCATTCTTCACACCTATCCTATGGACCTCGCAAAGATCAACCTGACTCGGTATATTTTGATTGGGATGGGCGCCGGCATTTTCGTCGGATTGCTCGTCTACTTTACTGGACTAAAGGAGAACGCTTTTGTCGATGAGTGGATCTTGGGTGGGGCGCTTAAAGTTTTGGGAGATGTGTTTGTCCGTTCATTGAAGCTGCTGGTCGTGCCCTTGGTTCTCGTCTCCCTAATATGCGGAACCGCCGCGATGGATGATGTCCGCAAGTTGGGTGGGATCGGTCTGAAGACCTTGGGCTTGTACATGGCCACCACTTGCATAGCCATTTCGCTAGGATTGACGATCGCCAGTTTCGTGGGGCCCGGGGAGGGGATGATCATAGAAGAGGAGGTGGCTTACACCGCGAAGGAAGCTCCCTCGTTCGTGGAGGTATTGATCAATATCTTTCCGACGAATCCTTTTCAGGCGATGGTTGAAGGAAATATGCTACAGATCATCGTCTTCGCCATCCTCTTTGGAATTGCGTTGGTTTTGGCAGGGGAAAAGGGTAAGGCTCTGTTGGGCGTATTCAACGACCTCAATGAGGTTATTATGAAGCTTGTCGTGATCTTGATGATGTTTGCTCCGGTCGGCGTTTTCGCAAAGATTACGGTCGTATTTGCAGATTTGGGACTAGAGGCGATTCAGAAACTCGGATTGTATTTTATTCTGGTTGTGGTGGTTTTGCTGATACACGGGTTGCTAGTGTACCCAGTTTTTCTATCGATTTTCGCGAAACTGAATCCCTTTCAGTTTTTCAAGAAGTTTAGGAATACTCAACTCTTCGCGTTTAGCACAGCGAGCAGTAATGCGACGATACCGGTTACGATGCGAGCTGTGGAGGAACGGCTTGGAGTGGATAGCAAGGTGTCTTCTTTTACCGTTCCACTAGGCGCGACAATCAACATGGATGGAACGGCGATTATGCAGGGAGTAGCCACGATATTCATCGCCAATATTGCGGGCGTCGATTTGACGATGACTCAGCTCTTGATGGTGATCGTCAGCGCTACTTTGGCTTCAATCGGGACGGCGGGCGTGCCAGGAGTGGGTTTGATTACTTTAGCGATGGTTCTGGAGCAGGCGGGCTTACCGATCGAATACATTGGATTGATCGTGGGTATTGACCGATTGCTGGATATGGTCCGGACGGCGGTGAATGTTACAGGCGACGCTGTCGTGACTTGTATCGTATCCAAGAGTGAAGGACAGCTGAATGTGGAGCAGTACAATGAGGCTCCGAAGCCGTAGGGTTTGATCTTAGGGAATTGGGATGTCTCAGCTATTCAAGCTAAATTCGGATTATGCCCCAATGGGAGACCAGCCCGAGGCGATTGATGCTTTGGTGGAATCGGTCGATTCAGGGAATCGTTATCAGACGCTTTTGGGGGTTACCGGGTCGGGTAAAACCTTCTCTATGGCGAATGTGATCAAGCGTTGCAATCGGCCGGCTTTGATCATTTCGCACAATAAGACTTTGGCGGCTCAGCTGTATTCGGAATTCAAACACTTCTTTCCCGAGAATGCGGTAGAGTATTTCGTTAGCTACTATGATTACTACCAACCTGAGGCCTATGTGCCGTCGACGGATACTTTTATCGAAAAGGACTCGTCGATCAACGATGAGATTGACCGGTTGCGGATTGCGGCGACGAGCAGCTTAATCTCGCGCCGGGATGTGATTGTGATCGCGAGCGTTTCTTGCATTTATGGTTTGGGTTCTCCCGAGGATTTCTTGGAGTTGATGATTCCTCTGCGACTGGGAGATGAGTTAGGGCGGGATGTGTTTCTCGAGCGTTTGGTTGAGATCTTGTATGAGCGGAATGACATCAACCTGGATCGGGGCCGGTTCAGGGTACGCGGCGATGTAGTGGACGTGATGCCGGCCTATCTTGAGAAGGGCTTGAGGGTAGAATTTTGGGGAGACGAGGTTGAGAAATTGACTGAGTTTGATCCGACTACAGGGAGCGTCATTCAGGAGCTGGATAAGTTTGATTTGTATCCAGCAAATCAATTCGTGACCACTAAGAGCAAGGTCGAGCGAGCGGTGGGCGCGATCAAGGATGAGCTGAAGCAGCGGGTGGCGACTTTCGAGAGTCAGGGAAAATTATTGGAGGCCCAGCGTATCAGCATGCGTACCAACTACGATTTGGAGATGCTTCAGGAGGTCGGGTTCTGTAATGGGATCGAGAATTATTCCATGCATCTATCGGGAAGGAAGTCAGGGGAAAGACCGGCTTGCCTGATCGATTTTTTCCCGAGGGACTTTTTGTTGTTCGTGGACGAAAGCCATGTGACGGTGCCTCAGGTCGGCGGGATGTATGCGGGCGACCGTTCCCGAAAGACGACGCTGGTAGACTTTGGCTTTCGACTTCCCTCTGCACTGGATAACCGGCCGATGAATTTTCAGGAATTCAGCGAAGTGACGGGCCAAACGATCTTCGTGACGGCGACTCCGGCCAAGTTCGAAATGGATAACAGCTCGGTGGTCGCGGAGCAGGTGATACGGCCGACCGGTTTGCTCGATCCGGTGATCGACATACGTTCAACGAAAGGACAGGTGGAGGATCTCATTGCCGAGATTCGAAAGGCGGTAGACGCGGGAGAGCGAGTTTTGGTGACAACTCTGACTAAGCGGCTTTCGGAGGACATCACTAGTTTTTTGCGAGAGAAGGAGATCAGCGTCGAGTATCTGCACTCGGATATCGATGCTATAGAGAGGGTGGAAATTTTGAGGCGTCTTCGAGCCGGGCGCTTTGACGTTCTGGTGGGAATCAACCTTCTGCGTGAAGGACTGGATTTACCGGAAGTGGCTTTGGTGGCAATTTTGGATGCAGACAAAGAGGGTTTCTTGAGAAGCGAAACGAGCTTGGTTCAGACTGCGGGACGGGCGGCCCGACACGAGAATGGGCGTGTGATCTTTTACGCTGATGTAATGACAGATTCAATACGGCGTACTGTGGAAACGACTGAAACGCGGCGGGAGAAGCAAATTGCGTACAATCAGGAACATGGGATAACGCCTCGCAGCGTGAAGCGGGATATTCAAGAGAGTCTGGCGGATGAGGAAGAAGAAAAGGCCGCGCCTCTCATGGTTGGGGAGGATGATGACGTCCAAGCGGTGATCGATGAATTGACTGTCGAAATGGATGAGGCAGCAGCTAAGCTGGAATTCGAAAAGGCCGCGTTGCTGCGGGACCAGATCGAAGCTCTGAAGTCGGGAGATTTCAAAAAAGGAAAAAGCGCGTCATCGAAGGGTGGATACAGACGACGGAGGAGGTCGGTTTGATTCTCTTTGGACTCTGGGGTCCTCGGCCTCACGGCCGAGGTTGTTTTGTTGGGAGATTGAGGTGGGGCGATGAGAGGGAGTAGGCGGGATTGGCTCGGTAGACGCGGCGGACGTTTTCTAGGTAGGTTTGGATAAATTCTCGGTCGTCATTGATGGCGACGAATTCTAGCTCTTCGATGGCTCGTTCGTATAGTTTTCGGTCGACCAGGGATTCTGCCCAGGCCAAAGCGGCCTTCACTTCTAGTTCTTCAATTTCCTTTGCTCGTTTGAAATAGATGTCGGCCTCATCGTACTCTGTTCTCCTCGAATGAGTTTCAGCGAGCATGAGTAGCGATTCGCCATCGTTGGGATCT
>JBCCZW010000406.1:0-4610 GCA_039186805.1 Verrucomicrobiota bacterium | reverse complement strand
TTGCATTTGGCGGATCGGCGCTCCGCCCTGCAGTTTGGTTAGCGGGGGAGGTGGATATGGGCTGTTGATATTTGGCGGATCGGCGCTCCGCCCTACAGTTTGGTTAGCGGGGGGCTTTAAGGTCGTTGGCGTAGAGGATAGATTTTTCGGTGATTTCGTCTTCGGCGCCGTCGGCTTTGCGGTTGAGGAGTTTGCCGTCGGAATCGAAGTAGCGGATTTCGAGGCGGCGATTTTCGAGCGGGCCTTTAAAGTCGAGAGTGACGAAGTTGCGCTGGCCGACGCGATCGATGTCTTCTTCGTCGAAGATATCATAGCGCGCGTCATTCTCGGCGGGTCCTGCCCAGGAGCCGGATGTCAGCGGCGAGGAAGTGATTTCATGAAACAGATAGCGTTCGCCTTTCTTTCCCGCTTTACCTGTTTCGCTAGGCTTGCCGCCTCCGATGTATTCGAGACGGTTGACCTCGCCGTGATGGACATCGCCTGTGAGGAAGATTACGCCGTCGATGCCTTCTTCAACGATGCGATCGATGAGATAGTTCCACTCCTCGGGAAAGTTGCGGTAGTTGTGCGGGTTGGGGTCTTCGCTCAGAACTTGATTGCCGAGGCAGATGATGTTGAAGCGGGCGGGATAGCTTTTACCGTCGTGGAGCATTTGGCTTTGAGCCCATGAGAGGTGATCGACGAGCCAATCGACTTGCTCTTGTCCAAGCATGCTCTTCGGCTTGCCGAATGCGTGAGGCTTAGAGACGGCAGTCGTGAGGTGATAGCGATTGTCGAGGAGGTAAAAATTGACGTCGCCCCAATTGAGGTAAGTGAAGATTCCGGGCGTATCTGGAAGACCGGCGCTTGGGTTTCCCCAGAAGAGGTTGAAGATTTCGGTGGCGGCGCCTTTAAGGTGGTAGCTGCTGCCTATGTCGTTGGGACCGTAGTCATGGTCGTCCCAGGTAGCGAAGTGGTGGGCGCTGGCTAAGAGCGGACGGAGGTGAGGTATCGAGCGGTCATGGGTCCAACGATGGATCATGCCGGAACGACTTTCGAAATCGTTTTCGCGATAGTAGACTGTGTCGCCGAGCCAAAACATGAGGTCGGGCTGTTTTTCGTGTATGGATTCGAAGATATGATATTTGTCGCCGTAAGGCCGGCCGCCCTCGCGGTCGTAGCCTGGTTCGTTGATGTAAGCGCAGCTGCCGGCGGCGATGCGGAAATCGAAGACGCTGTGACGCGCTTCGCCATTCGGAATGAAACGCCAGCGTGGCTTCACTTGGAAGCTCATTGGGATCGGCTCGTCGGCTTTGTATTCACTGCGGTAGGACAGCTCTTGAGGAGTCCCGTTGACGAGAACGCGGTAGTCGTATCGAGCGCCGGGCTGGAGATTTTCATCGATAGCTACTTTTGCGACGTATGCGTCAGCTTTGGTGGTTTGGTAGGAAGAGGAAAGGTGTTTGGTCGTTTCGCTTTGGTCTTTAAGCCAGTACTCGATCTGGACTGAGGCGGGCTCGGTAGTCTGCGTCCAGATGATGACCTCATTCATCGTGGAGGAGGTCGGCATGGGACCGTTCAGGAGTTTAGGTTGAGCATAGCCGATGAGGCTGAGGAGGAGGGGCGTGACTAAAATTGAGAGGCTTTTTTTCATAGCGGGCTGGCTTATGCTTAAGGGACGCAGGTTTCGAGCCAAGGATTGCGGAGATTTGGGATGTTTGCTGGGTCATCGCCTCTCCCGTTAAGGAAATCGTCTGATCTCCGGCACGTCCTATGCTATTCGCATTGGTATGAATGGCGCGCTTATCGATGAACTTCCTTCTTACGAATTAGACTTTGCGGCTAAGGGAGCAGGCGCGCCGGTGGGATTGGAGCAGTTCGATCACATGGGAGCCTACGAGGCTCTGGGACCGATCTACAGCGTGGACTTTCGTGGCGAGAAGTGGGTTTGCATTGGCGGCTTGGAGGCCAATGCAGCGGCGTGGCGTAATCCGGATATGTGGAATTATCAGGAGGCTTTGAAGCCTTTTCGGGAGGTAATGGGCGAAAAGCATGTCACTCAGATGGACGGCGTTCCCCACCGGGAGAAACGAAAGCAGCTCAAACCAGGATTTGCGATGAGCGCGATCGTTCGTTGGCTTCCCGCGATCGATGGCGTGGTGAAGGCTTCTTTGAAAGCGAGCGAAGGCGAATCGAGATCTTTGCATCGGTTTTTTATGACGAGCTTGACCTTCGCGAACGCAGCGACCGTCTTGCAGACGGATTTGGATGAAGAAGCTGCCTCGATCTTTATTCGATTCGAGGAGGAGTTCATCAACGGGACGATTATGGATGACCTCGCCCGAGAGGCATTTTATGGGCGAGAGTCTTTTGTGGCAGATCGAGCGTTTGTATTCGATTTCCTAAGACAAGAGATTGAGGCCCGACTTGAGGGGAAGGAAGTCGATGACAATTTTTCCCATGTGATTGCACGTACTCTGAAAGATGGCGATGGGCATGATATGCAGGAGCTGGTTTCGGAAGCTTATCTGCTTTTGATGGCGGGTACGGGAAATACTGCGAAGCTCCTCAATTGCGGCCTGCAGCATATTTTAGCGGATGAGGAGTGGAAAGAGGCATTGCGGGAGGAAGTCGCGGCTTATCAGCCGGAGGCCTTTATGCAGGGCATGAAGGCCTTTCCCAAGTTGAAGGCGACGATTTCGGAGATTGAGCGTTTGTTTCCGGCGGCTCCTGTGCTGTCTCGGGTGGTGGCGAAGCCGTTCGAATTTATGGGCTACACCTTAGAAGAGGGTACTAAGGTACTGCACATGCAGACGATTACTCACTTCTTGGAGGAGGTTTATGAGGAGCCTTATCGCTTCAAGCCTCAGCGGTGGTTAGAAAGTGAATACGACAAGAAGGCTCAGGGTACCTTTGGAGGGAGCACGCACATTTGCCTTGGGATGAATTTAGCGCGAATGCATATGCCGATCTTGCTCGCGAACATTTTGAAGGACTATGAGCTGACGCTAGAGAGCGATCCGAATATAGAGTTGAATTTCAACTACGGGGTACCGCAGGTGGCGGATTTGGAAGGTGTGTTTGGGAAAAGGAGATAGCGCGCGGATTTCGTTCTTGGTGCGACTCCTTGGTCCTTACGGTTTGGGCAGTTCTTCTTGGTAGGTTTCCCAGTTGGCGACGATTTCGCGGATGGCTTTGCTTCCGACGTCGTAGGCGGCATCTAGGGATGGAATGAATGCGGAGTAACCGCCTTTCTTTTCGCCACTCAGATTTTCGACGGCGGTCATTCCCGGGGGTTGCATGGAGAAGTTGCTGGCAGTGCGGAGGACGAGGACGCGTTGAACATCGACCTTGCCTGCATTGTCGAGAAAGGTGAGCGATTGGAGGGTTCCGGTTTCCTCCATGGCCGAGGTAACGAATTCGCCTTGGCCTTCAGTCCAGTAGTCGACCCAATCGTTTGCCCAGTTGTTCATAAGCTCTCCGTGCCAGAAGGTCATGGCGGCGAGTTGATCACCCTTGAGCACAAATGGTGATTTTTGAGCATTCGGGTAGCCTTTGTACTTTTTTCTGAGGGCTCGCATGGCCTCCGTATCTTTGATCTTTACGTCCTTAGTGAGCTGATAGGCCCACTCGACGAGGTCTGAGTCAAGCTGGTAGAGAACGCCTTCTTTGTTTTCCGGCAGCGGCTGTTTCCAAGGGTATTCTGGATGGCGAAGCGGAGTGTATCCATATTTCCAATCTTCTGGAATTTCTCGTGGGTCTATCTCGTGCGAAAGGTCGCCGTCGATGAGCCATTCAGCCCAGGCTGCGGATCCCAAAGACATGTCGTTCGGGTCGACTCCGGCGATACCGGCGACGAGCCAATAAGCCTCGGAGAGATCGAATCGAGGGTCCATGCCTAGCGCCATGATCGAAGCGGCGGATCGGAATGTTCCGATTCCGGTGACAATGCCGAGAACGCCGTCTTCCTCGTTGTAGCGGAGGTCCCGGTAGCCGTGGGGAAATGGTATTTTCTGGTCGAGCGGGTAGCGTTCCACCCAGTTTTGAAATTCAGCGGGGCGGTCGCCTTCATCTTCGCCGATTTCGAACATGGCGACGACGACGGCTTTGATTTTCTTTTTTGGAGTTTCGGCTTGAGGGATGCGATAGGAGGCCGTGCCCCAAGTCTCGATGAGCTTGTGGGCGACGAAGCTGCCGAGTTTGTAGGCGGCTTCCAGAGCGGGGCGGCCTTCGTCAGGATAGGGAGCGGTCGCGCTCCAGGTGGCGGCTTTGTCTTTCGGCTGCATTGAGAAATTAGAGGCCGTCCTCAAAACTAGGATACGTTCGAAATCGGTCTTGCCTGCGGCTGCAAGGCGGCGAAGCGCGGTGAGCGTACCGCTGTCCTCCATGTTGGTCATGACGAATTCCGCTTGTCCGTCGGTGTGCAGCTTCATCCAGTCGTTGGCCCATCGGTTGAGCTTTTCGCCGTGAAAATAAGTGGAAGAGCTCAATGAGTCGCCGATGATCACGCGGGGAGGGGTCATGGCGTTGGGGTAGCCTACGAACATCTCGCGAAATTCTTTGAGCCCGGGAGTATCCTCGACCGGCATGTCCTTGGTGAGTTGATACGCCCAGTTGACGAGGCCTTCGTT
>JBCCZW010000405.1:0-4614 GCA_039186805.1 Verrucomicrobiota bacterium | reverse complement strand
TATACGGATCGCTTTGGAACGTAGAGTGGTTTGACCGGGAGGTAGTTCCACGGGTTGGGTATAGAGTTGCCAGGCGGGGTCTTTGCCGGGGTCGGTCGTGTAAGCCAGGGAGGCGCCTTGGGTTGCGCAGTGAATTTGGATTTGGGTAGGACCCTTGAAGGGACCGCCGGTGGTGGCTGCTTGAGCGTAGTTCTCTTGGTTTATGGGGAGATAGATAGGGGAGGCGGTTTGGGGTTGCTGGCCGTCGGGATACCATTGGCGAACCATCTCGCTTTCGGGTACTAGACCAAGGTCGCCCGTTTCTTTGAGCCAATCGTCGGTGGCAGCGCGTAGTCGATTGAGGGTATCTTGATGCTCTGGGTCTTTGGCGAGGTTGGTGAGCTCGTGGAGATCTTCTTGGGTGTCGTAGAGCTCTTCGGCAGGGCGGCGCTTGAAGAGGGCGGATTGGGCTTCATTAAGTTTGCCTTCAAGGTTGAGGCGGTAGAGCTCTTCGATGATGGGGTGGCGGTTGCGGTAGGGAATCCACAGCAGATAGGGGAGTTCGGGCTTGTAGTGCCGGATGTACTTGTAGCGCTTGTCGCGGGTAGCCCGGATCATGTCGTAGGATTCGTCGTAGCGGTCTCGCGTGGCGTGGATGTATTCGCGAGTTGGCGACGTTTCTTCACCCAGGAAGGCGCGTCCGTGTAAATGTTGAGGTATGTCGACGCCTGCGAGGGAAAGAGTGGTGGGGCCGAGATCGATTGAGCTGATGAGGTCTTCGCAGACTTCGCCTTCTTGGATACCGGGACCTCTTACGATGAGGGGGACGCGTATGCCGGCGTCGTAGGGCCAGCGTTTGCCGCGAGGAAGCGGACCGTGGTCGGACCAGTGGATGACGTAAGTGTTGTCGGCGAGGCCGTCGTCTTCGAGTTGCTGGAGGAGTTCGCCGAGTTCTTGGTCGCTGCGCTCGATGTGGGTGTACATGCGGGCCATGGCGGTCCGGACTTTAGGAGTATCGGGATAATAGGGCGGGACCTCGATATCGTCGGGGTTGAATTTAGGTTCGGGGCAGTTTTCCGGCCACTGACCGCTCTCGTGGGTGCGGTGAGGGTTGAAGACGGCGAAGAAAGGTTGATCGGGATCGGGGCGGTTGCGCCAATGTCCTTTTGCGGAGCAGTCGTCCCAGGCGGTGAAGGGCGGAGTGAATTGGTAGTCGGTTTTTTCGTTGTTGGTGCAGTAATAGCCTTCGGCGCGGAGGTATTCAGAAAAGCACTTCACGTAGTGGGGGATGACTGCAGAGTAGGGCGTGGGGAGTTCCGGGGTGTCGGGGCATTCGTGAGTGGTCCGCATGTGGTGGGTACCGATGGCGTGCGCGTACATGCCAGTGATAATGGCTGAGCGAGCGGGAGCGCAGACTCCGGCGGTGGAGAAGCATCGGGTGTAGCGTCGGCCTCGGGCGGCGAGTTTGTCTAGGTTCGGAGTGCGCGCAACTTTGTCGCCGTAGCAGCCATAGTAGGGGTAAGTATCCTCGAAGGAGACCCAGAGGATGTTCGGTCTTTGTTTTGAGGCCATGGTTAAGTCTCTAGATTGGAGGCTCTGGGTCCAAGCGAAAACTGATCGGTTTGTCGCTTGCTAGAAACCTCGGGTTGATTTCGGAGTGGGCGGTGGATTTTCCTCGGCCTCACGGCCGAGGCTACATTGATTAAGGTGGTCGGGTGGGGTCGGGCGGCGCCTGGGCCTACGTACCCTCCGGTTCGTTTTCGCAAGGACGGACAAGTTTGGGAAGATGGGTTTGTGTTAGGGTGTTTGCATGAAACCTGAGAAACGAGAGACGCTCGAAGCTTATCGCGATTGTATCAGAAAGACGGTGACGTATTTAGAGGCGAACCTGTCGGTCGCGCCGACTCTGGATGAGTTGGCGTCGGTGGGAGGGTTTTCGGCTTTTCACTTTCACCGGATCTTTCGGGCATTTGTGGGAGAGTCGGTGGCGTCTCACGTGAAGCGTTTGAGGTTAGAGCGGGCGGCGACTCATCTGAGTCATTCGAAGCGGACGGTGTTGGATATCGCGCTGGATGCGGGCTTCGAGAGCAAGTCGTCTTTTGCAAAGGCTTTTAAGAAACGCTTCAAGATGGCGCCGGGGGTCTTTCGTCGATCAGGCAACGTTCAGATAACACCTAACAGAAAGATAAAACTGATCATGCAAACAAAAACAATAGAACCGCAAGTAATTGAGGAATTCGAACCTGTATCCGTTTACTACGTACGGAAGCAAGGACCCTATAAGGAATCGGCTGAGCAAGCGTTTGGAGCGTTGATGCCGTTTTTGTATGGGAATGGCTTAGTGACTGGAGATATGCGTTGCTTTGGGATCTCGGCGGATGATCCTAACATCACCGAGGCGGACAAGTTGCGCTACGAAGCCGCAGCGACTGTGGAAATCGAACACGCGGTGGAAGGCGAAGTGCAGCGCAAGGATATCGGAGGTGGTCGCTGGGCTCGCTTCCTTCACAAGGGCTCGTACGAGACGCTGGTGGAAACCTACAATGCGATCTTTAGTGGATGGTTACCGGAAAGCGGGGAAGAGCTAAGAGACGCGGCTCCTATGGAGGAGTACTTGAATAGGGATCCGCGAAAAACCAAGCCGGAGAATCTGAGGACTCTGATTTATGTCCCTGTACGATAAGGTTTTAGGGGATTAGGGGTGCGGAGGGGGAATTTGTTTGTTTAACCGCAAGATGCGCAAAAGTTCCAGAAGGTCGCAAAATAAGTAGGAAGCCATCGAGACCGACGGCGGTAACTTTATGCTTCGTAGGTGGGCTTGCGTTTCCGGTTGAGGGAATGTTGGCCTTTCTTTTGAAGGTAGGCGCTGGAGCCGAAGTAGAAGGCGATGACGATTCCGACGATAGTGGTAAAGTTGGTGAGTACCATTTGAGTCAGTGGGTGCACTTCCTCTAGGGGTTTGTTGAAGTAGGCAACCGTGGCTACGAGGGTTAGGTACTGTATGACGATAGCGCCAGCGATGGCGGACCTCATCGATGATTCGGTGATGAGCTTATCCTCTGGCTTGATTTTTTGAATACGGAGGAGGAAGAGGAAAGATGCGACCCCTACTGCGGCGAGTGAGATGATAAATGAGAGTCGCGGCCGATGGTTTCTGCGGCGAATATGCCGCCACCAATGATTGAGCAGAGAGTGAGACCCATGGCGATGAGCCAAGGAGTTGGGGAAAGAGAATTAGATTGATTCATTTGCTTGCGCGGGTTGCGGAAATTGAAGAAGGGATGTGCGAGTCCATGCAGTAAGATCGTGAATAAACTCGTAGAGCGCAGAACATAAACTCCTTTTTTCCATATGTCAGAAGAAACTTTGAAAGACTTGGCCCTTGATTTGAATGAAGCTTTTCCAGCGAGTCCTCGTGAGACTTTAGGAGGCTATGTGATTGCCAAGAGGACGCTGGATAAGTGTCGAGCTGTCTTGTCGGGAATGAATAGCGAGTATCACTTCGATTGCCCTTTGGATAATTTCTTCTTCGGCTTTGTAGAGATCACGGCAGATGCTTTTAAGGCGTTCTTGGCTACGGGCGCCGATGATGATGCGGTGGCAGAGTGGATACAGGCGAACGCGAAGGAGCGCGAGAAAAGGGAGATTATTGCTTGGAATAACAAGATGCGAGCGACGCGGGTTTGCGATATGCCGATTGAATTGCAGGAGTTTTTGGAGGGCTATATTCCAAAGTTCATTCCGGCGGGGAAGATCGTTTATGTGTGGTTTGATGTGTATGACATCGAAGAGGGGCGGATTTAGATGACGGGGATGTGGAGGGAGGAATTTTGGCTAGGCGCGAAGGTACCGAGCCGAAGGCGAGAGCGAGTCGCACAACACTCAAAGAGCGCGTAGGATGATGGGCTTTGCGGTCGTCGAGGCCGGTGGCTAGGGTGAGAAAAGTGAGGCCTGACGCGGTGGCGGTTTTGAAGAGCTTGGATTTGCTGCGTGGGGTATGGGAAAAGAGAGTTCATTAAACCACTGATGTACACAGATTGGCACTGATGCTCTCGGTTTAGGGATCATGGGCTTTGGACGTTTTGGGTCCACTAATATCCACTAATCTTCGCTAATGAATGGGGCGTATGGGAGTTTGGATTGGGTTTCCCATCAGGTGGACTGCTGGTTTAACCGCAAGCGGCGCAAAAGCTTCAAGAGGTCGGGAAACAGCGGGGCTCTGTGGCTATCGATGTGTATTCAGAATCTGGGTAAATTTGGGGAGGGTGAAAGAGCCGGTGTCTTGCCAGAGGGGAGTGTTGTTCTTGATGAGAATGAAGGCGGGGATTGAGTCTACCTTATATTGTTCGGATAGGCTCGGGTTGGCGTCTAGGTCGATGCGGAGGATTTTTAGCTTTTCTCTTTCTTGGTCTTCGAGTTGGTCGAGGATGGGTTTCATTTTGCGGCAGGGGGCGCACCATTTGGTTTGGAAGGCGAGGAGAACCGGGGTTGGACTCGATAGGTGAGCGGAGAACTCTTCTTGGGTGTAGGTATGAGCAGATGAACCCTTGGATACGGGAGATTTGCGGGTGGGGAGTTTGGCTTTCTTCCAGGCTCCAATACCGCCGGCGAGATCGACGGTGTTTTTGAAATCTA
>JBCCZW010000404.1:0-4614 GCA_039186805.1 Verrucomicrobiota bacterium | reverse complement strand
GTTTGGGCAGCCATACCTTGACGCCGCATCTATTCCCTTCTTCGTTTGCTCAAAAAGGCGATCCCAATTATCCGGGTTGTTGTAGCCGTGAGTAAACGGCGGGTGCGGATGCATGTTCATCCCGAAAAGAGCGCACTTAAGCCCCTGTTCGTAAATCACCGACAACTCCTCTTCTGTGTCCACCAACTCCACGGATTCGCAATGGAGTTCCTTGGCCACTTGGCAGATTTTTTCCAAACTCCACTGCTCTCCGCCAACATTGAAGCACCAGTAAGCGATCGACTGCTTTAAACTTCCTTTTGTCATGTGATATTCCGCCATAGAAGCTAGCTCGACTATGCCTTTCACCCCAACGAGGGAAAAGTTCGATGCTGCGATACTCGAGACGACATGGAAAAAAATTTCGGGGTTTTGAGGTAAAACGGAGCAAATCAACTCCTAATTATGCATAACTTATAACACGTCCCCGTCTCTACAGGATAGAGAGGCGACGACCATTCATTGTGCAATTCCGCCAATAAAGCAAATCCCTAGAGCTTTTTTTGCATAAACCAATCGACGATTCGCGATCTCCGCTTGAAGCACGCTTCAATCAAAAGGCCTTTGGCCGAATTCCACAATCCTGTTAGAGGATCGCTCACTGGCCATCGCCCGCCCGCACTCGCGCCAACAGCTTACGTAATGCGGCCGCTTTTTCCGGCTTCTTATCGATCAGATTTCGTCGCTGCTCCAGATCCTCGCTCAAATCATAGAGCTGCCCCTCTGCTCCTTGAGCAGCCGCCGTATAGCCCATTGTAGATTCCCATTCTTCATTCTTCCTACTCACGTAACCGCTCTTAGCGTCCACCAACACCCAATCGCCGCGACGGATGGCGTAGCCGCCCGCTCGCGTATTATGGACGTGCTCCTGGCGGGCGCTGACTGCCGTCTTCCCGGTCCAAAGTCCGCTCAGATCATAGGAGTCCTCCGCCGCCTCACTCGGTAGTTCGTAATCCACTACAGTGGCGATTGATGCCATCACATCAATCTGGGAAACCAACGCGTCAGATTTTTCGCCTGGGGCGATCTTGCCTGGCCACTTCACGATATACGGAACACGGTGCCCGCCTTCATAGATGTCGCGCTTTAAGCCCCGCAAAGGATAGGACGACCAATGCTGAAACTTCTCTAGGCGAGGATAGGCGTATTGCTCTGGGCCATTGTCCGCAGTAAAGATTACCAAAGTGTTGTCTGCCTCGCCTGAATCCTCCAGCGCCTTAAGAAGCTTCCCGATTGCCGCATCCGTTTCCACTACGAAGTCTCCGTAAGGTCCTGCTTCTGATGCTCCATCGAATTCATCATTCGGAATAATCGGCGCGTGGGGAGAGGGAAAAGCAAAGAACAAAAAGAACGGCTCCTCTCTTGCCGCTCGTTCCTTGATCAATTCCACCCCTTTTGCCGTGGTAGTCGGGATGTTTTCATAGGGATCCCACCCTTCCACCATCGGCCCCGGACGGAACTCCCAATTCCCTTCCTTAATCGGCTTAAACTTGCCTGTATCCATCAAGACCGTCGGCTCAGCCGTCACGCGATCATTCTCGATCCAGCAATACGGCGGAAAGTTAATAACCGTATCGGTAAAGCAGTAGTCGAATCCGTGCTCCAATGGCCCATCGGGAATACGCTTGCTCCAGTCGAAGTCCTCGGGTCCCCAAACTTTCGTTTTCCGGTTGTTACGCATGATTTCGTGCGGTTCCGCGGCGGACTTCTTAATCGCATCCCAATCCCAGCCCAAATGCCACTTGCCGATCAGAGCCGCATAATAACCCTTTTCTTTCAGCATCTCAGGTAAAGTCAGAATTTCCGGATCGAACACAGACCCTCCAAACGCATTCACAATCCCATGCATTTTCCGCCAATGATAGCGGCCCGTCAGTAAGGCATAGCGAGAAGGCGTGCAAATTCCAGACGACGAATGCCCATCCGTAAATCTCATCCCCTCGGCCGCTAACTGATCCAAATGAGGCGTCGGGATCTTCGAGTCTTCGTTATAGCAACCCAAATCGCCATAACCCAAATCATCTCCGTATAAGATAATTATGTTCGGGCGCTCGGCAGCGAAAACCGAAGACACGCTCAAGAAAAGAAAACCAAAAAGGACAGTGAAGGTACGTTCCATAAATAGCTCATTCGCGCCAAACTTCTCCAAGTTCCCAAAGAAAACAGAGTTGTCGCAATTTCATCCAAAATTGGCGGAATAACACATCCAACAATTCTCTCTCCCTAGGAAGGGAGGAGTCGCTGACTCCTCCAGCCGCAAGAAAGACCGAGTCCCGATCTAAGTCTTCCTGGGCCTCCTTACCTCAGGCTCTACGTCGTCCGTCACTTCGTAGTAATCGCGCAACCGCCCCAACTCCTTCTTCAGTTTCTTTACAATCTTTGCGTATTCAGGATTCCCATACTCACTCTTCATTTCGTTGGGATCATTCTTAAGGTCGAAAAACTCCCACTCTTCGCCGCTCGGCACATCCTCGCCATAAAAGCGGATCAGCTTGTATCGTTTATCTGAAACGCCCTCGTGGCGACGCACGCTATGCGCGCCCGGATACTCGTAGTAGTGATAATACAAGGACTTCCGCCAATCCCGCGGCGTCTTTCCCTTAAACAAGGGAACCAAACTTTCGCCCTGCATATCGTCGGGAGCCTCTACCCCCGCTAAATCCAAAAAGGTTTCCGCGAAATCGATATTCTGCACCAAGTCGTCATTTACCGAACCGGTCTTCACTTTCCCAGGCCAACGCACCAGCAAAGGCGTACGATAGGACTCTTCATACATAAACCGCTTATCGAACCAACCGTGTTCCCCCATGTAGAAACCTTGGTCAGAGCAATACATCACGATCGTATTTTCGCTCAGTCCTTTTGTATCCAAATATTCAAGTATCCGTCCCACGCTCTCATCGATTCCCCAGATACAACGCAGATAATCCTTCAAATAGAGCTGATACTTCCACCTCACCAAATCCTTCCCTTCCTTCGGGTTATCCGCGAAATACTCGTTCCGGGCTGCAAACTGCTCAGGGTCGTAGCGCCCTCCCTCTCCCACTTTCAAGTCGCGATTCATCGTCATGTGCCGATCAATCTCCATCGCCTGCTGGTGGGCTGCCGTCGTCCGCCCTTCGTAGTTATCGAATAGAGAATCCGGCTCGGGAATGAAAGTATCCGCGTACTTGACCATGTGCCGGTCCGCCGGCGTCCAATTGCGATGCGGCGCCTTATGATGGACCATTAACATGAAAGGTTTCTCGTCCGTCCGCTTGTTCTCCAGCCAGTCAATCGCCTTGTCAGTGATCACGTCCGAAACATGCCCCTTCTCCTTCGTCCTACCGGTCTCGTTAATGAAAACGGGATCATCGTAGAGCCCTTGGCCCGGCAACACATCCCAATAATCGAATCCCTGCATGCTACCGTTTAAATGAATTTTACCCACCATCGCCGTGTAGTAGCCATTCTTCCGCAGGATCTTTTGAAACTGCTGCTGATCGTGGTTGAACTCGCCCACGTTCGTCATCTTGCCATTGAGATGGCTGTGCTTGCCTGTCAGCAACGTCGCCCTTGCGGGAGCGCAAATAGAATTTCCCACGTAACAGCGATCGAAACGCATACCCTCCGCTGCGAGCCGATCGATATGCGGCGTGGGATTCAAGGACTGCAAACGGCCTCCGTACGCCCCAATCGTCTGAAACGAGTGGTCGTCGGAAAAAATCCAGACGATATTCGGACGCTCATCTGCGAAACTCAGAGCCGAGACAAGCGAAGCCAGTAGAAGAAGAAGGGTATTTCGATATTTCATGGGGCTCATACAATAATAGTTCACTCGCAAGAGGAACGTTCCCCCGTAAATCGAATTTTCTAATTCTGAGCTTCCCAACCTCCCTCGTAGAGTTTTGTCAATTCCGCCATTTCTTCCGCGGATACCTTTCCTGCAAGGTTCTCGAGTTCCCAAGGATCCTGGCGATGGTCGTAGATCTCGAACAAATCCTCGCCTCCGTTGCCGGACCCTTCCCAAACGGTGTAACGATAGCGATCGGTTCGCATCGAGATTCCCAATACGCCTCGTCCCCTGGGATACTGACTGAACACCGCTTTTTTAAAAGGGGCTTTAGGATTCTTCAGCAAGGGTTTGAGACTCTTCCCCTCCAGGGCTTCATCCACTTCGAAGCCCGCCAAATCGATCAACGTAGGATACACATCCACTAGCTCGACCAAGGCATCCGAGCGCTGACCTCCCTTTTTCATCCGAGGATCCGAAACGATCAATGGCACTCGGACATCCAGCTCCACATTGGTATGCTTGCACCAGGCCCCATAATCGCCGAGCTTCCAGCCGTGATCGCTCCACAACACGACAATCGTGTTTTCCGCAAGACCAGTGTCGTCGAGCGCCGCCAAGACTCTTCCAATCTGGGCATCAATGTAAGACACCGCCGCATAGTATCCATGCTTCAAGGACTTTGCATCCGCCGGATCCACCCTTCCGCTCTTAGGCATCCCGGCATAACTCCTCAATTCCCCCCAATTCGTCAAAGTGTAAGAATGCGAGCCTTTGGGAGCTCTTGCGGAAACCGGCTCCTG
>JBCCZW010000403.1:0-4622 GCA_039186805.1 Verrucomicrobiota bacterium | reverse complement strand
CCTAAAAGAGATTAATGATTTTGCTGAAAAAAATTAATAATTAATCAGTTGATTATCTGTCTTTTTAGGATAAATTCAAACCGCGTACCCCAAATTACTGCAGAATCCTCCCCACTCCTTAACCCGAACTCAGCTGCTCCTCGGCCTGATTCACATTCCGTAAATTGTTTGTTAATTTATCTCATATGAAGCCCCACAAATACTCCCGCCAACCCCTACTGCTTATCCTACTTCTGACTCTCCTGCCGATCGCTTCGAAAGCCGAAACCTACGTTCCCAAAAACCCAAAGAGCGACGAAGCTTTGCTAAATGCATCGATGAGCGCCCTCGACCTCTTCATGCAAGCGGGACGCACTCAAGATATCTACAACGCTGCCCGATGGATGTCGGAATACGACATCTATCCTCCAAGAGCCATCAATCGCAGCCAAATGCTGCTCAAGAAGAACCGCCAAACCTTCGAAACCTACTTATCGGTGAAGGAAGACGTGTACGGCTATGAGATCTCCAAAAGCCCGCTTCGCACCAAGGTGCATATCGAGGGAGCCATACAAACCGAGGGCGGATTCACAGGCGAATACTCGGCTACTCTCATTTACAAGTACCAACGCTGGCGCATCAAATCCATCGACATCGACTAGCCCACGTCAAACAAAGCGCCCTCAGCTCTCAAGCGATCAGCAACCTATCAAACTTGCATCAATCTCTTCTCAAGGCCTCCAATGGAGGCCTTTTTGCGATTCCCACGCTGTTAGCCAAGCCAATGCCAAGCGTCAGCATACTCACCACTACGACCACCATTCCCGCCTTAAACCAAGGGGGAGAGAAATCTATCTCGAAAACGAATTTCGTGACGCCCCAAGCTGCTGCCAGAGAGAGAACCCCTCCCGTCAGCGCTGCCAGCACTCCCACCATCAGATACTCGACCGACATGATGCCTCTGACCTGCCGCGCGCTTGCGCCCATCGTACGCAGCAGAACGCTCTCTTTCATTCGCTGATAACGGCTCGTCAGTATTGTTGAAATCAATACAATGATTCCGGTCAAAATCGTAAAGGACGCCATAAAGCTGATCACAAAGCGAACCTTATCGAAAACGTCCTTCAAGCTTCCCAGCAGCATCGAAAGATCGACCGCAGAAACATTGGGATAGGCTTCTATGATATCCCTTTGCAAATACGCCAATTCTTCAGCATTCCGACCACGGGTCGCAGTGATGAACATCGCTGGCGCCGCCTCCAAAACCCCACTTGGAAACAGAACGAAAAAGTTAGGGCTCAGCTGTTCCCAATCTACATCGCGAATACTCGCCACATACGTCTCCACCGGCAAGCCCTGCACATTCCACTCCATTTTATCGCCCACTTTCAAACTCAAGGCCTCGACAATGCGCTGCTCAATGGAGATAGGCACCGGCCCCTCGTCCAACGACGATTCGCCGATCCACTCGCCACTCGTTATTACCTCATCCTCTCGCAAGAACCCGCGATACGTTGAACGATACTCTCGCGTCAAAGCCCAGTTCCCATCACGCTCGCCTCTTCCTCGCCGTAGTTCACCGGTTGATACGCCATTAACGCTCGACAAACGCATCGTCACTATCGGCTCCTGCAAGCGTATCGGCATGCCGGCATCTAGAATAATTTTCTCAACCCCATCTTTCTGGTCAGGCTGTATATCGAATAGGATGATATTCGGGTCATCCTCCCCATCATCCAAAGAAACTCTGTCCAGCAATGCCTGCTCGCTAAAGTAGAGCGTAAAAATCAAAAACGCGCCCATCCCCAAGGTCACCACCAGTAAGAGCGTCCTATTGTTCGGACGATGCAGGTTAGCCAACCCCTGCTTCCATGCATATGAATAGCCGCCTTTCGAAATCTTTCGTAACAAAATTCTCAATACAGTGGATACTCCCGCCAATACGCCGATCGCAGCCCCCAAGCCCAAAACAAACAATCCGCCTTCCCGCTCGCTTCTTGTCTGGGTCAAAGTGAATATCAACGTGGCGCCCGCGATTCCCGCATAGCACAGCCAAACCAGCCAATCCTTATTCGCTTCGCCGGAATTGCTGGCAAACGAACGGATCGCCCGCAAAGGACTGATCTTCCTCAGCGGCAGCAACGGCAGCATTGAAAACAAAGCGGTGAACACCGCGCCGAAACCCAAGCTCACCCAAACGCTTGCCCATGAAATCTCGAAGGGCAACTCGAAGGGTAAAAACGGCATCGCCACCACCGGAATGAGCCATCGCATTCCTACCCCCAGCGAAACGCCCAGCAAAATGCCTAAGCTGCCCACCACAAAGATCTGGATACAGAAAATTGCAAAACTCTGCATCACGCTGGCCCCCCCGCACCTAAGCAACGCAACCGAGTCGACCTTCGACTTCAGATAAACCTGCACTCCACCCGCAATGCCAACTCCGCCCAGTAAAAGCGCCACGAATCCCACCATGTTCAGATAGCTGCTCATCCGATCGAAGGTTCGTCCCATGTCCCTTTGGCGTTCTTCGATTGTACTCACCCGAACGCTCTTCTCTCTCAGCTCTCGCCGCGTCTCGCCGAATCCAGATGCATAGACCGGATTATCCGCGTCATTGAATCTCAAATACTCGCGATAACGCACCCGACTTCCAAACTGGACCAAATTCGTGGCTTCCACGAACTCCATCGGAATCAGAATTCGCGGCGCAAAAGTCCCCGACATCATTGTCTCGCCCGGCAATTTCAGAAACTCGCCGATCACCCGAAATTTCACCTCGCCGATTTTGACTTCATCATCGATCTCGACTCCAAACTGAGCCCGAATGCTCTCTTCGATGATCGCCACCGGCTCTCCAGCGCCTTCTACATGTATCCCGGCAGGCACCGTATCCAAAGTTCCATACAAGGGAAATCTCCCTTCCATCCCCTTTACCCTCACCAGTCGCGTCTGACTAGTTTTCGGGAAAAGAGCCATGGTGGTGAACTCGATCTCGCTGGCGGCAGCCTCCTCATTCCAAGCCTCAATCACGCTGCGCGCGCCTTCATCCAGCGGTTCATTCGACCGGATCTCAAGGTCGGCTCCCAGCAGATCCTTCGATTGCCGCTCCATTTCGTTCTCGAGACTCAACGAAAACGAATTAACCGCGACAAGGGCCGCAATTCCAAATACGACCGAGAGCGCAAACAGAGTCAACTTACGCCGATTGCGCCTAGAATCGCGCCACGCCATCAAAAACAGCCAAGCCAGTCCCGCCTTCATCCTCTAAACCTCGACTGAGCTTTCAAGCGCCCCGCTGCGAATCTTCATGATCTGATCCGTTCGCTCGGCTAACTCGAGATTGTGGGTAACCAAAACCAAAGTCGTACCCGATTCTCGATTCAGCTCGAACAGCAATTCCACGATCGACTCGCCCGTCTCGGCGTCGAGATTGCCGGTCGGCTCATCCGCAAACAGGATCCGCGGTTCATTGATGAATGCTCTGGCAAGAGCCACTCGCTGCTGCTCGCCGCCCGATAACTGGACAGGATAGTGATCCAAACGATCCCCCAAGCCAACGCGCTTCAACAATTCCTCAGCTTTCGCTTCCACCCCGCGTTCGCCCCGCAACTCGAGCGGAACCATCACATTTTCAAGCGCGCTCAAAGTCGGCAAAAGTTGGAAATTCTGAAAAACGAATCCCACCCGCTCGTTGCGCAGCGCTGCCCGGTCATCTTCGCTCAGATCATCAATGCAAACCCCATCGACGAAAACGCTCCCTTCGCTCGGAACATCCAAGCCTGCGCAGATGCCTAACAGAGTCGTCTTTCCGCTGCCAGAGGGACCGATAATCGAGACCACTTCCCCACGCGCTACCTCGAATGATATGCCTTTCAGCACTTCCAACTCCCCATCGCCGCTGCGATAGCGCTTCACCACGCCATTCAACCGCAATGCAGCCTCGCCATCAATCGTCTCATCCATATCACTCATAATTCACTGGAAACGCCGAGATCCGACCCGGCAGCAAAACTCTCTGATCACGAACGCAATCCAATTTCCAAATACGCTAGTTCTATCCATGCTACACCGACTCATCAAAATAGGTTTCACCCTAATAGCAATCTACGTTTCCCAATCCGCAACGATTGCCGACGAAACCGATTCCCGCTCCATTCTCTTTCTCGGCGATAGCCTTACCGCGGGTCTGGGCATCGCCCCCGACCAGGCCTTCCCCGCACTAGTCGCCCAAAAGATCATCGAGCAAGAACTGCCTTTCAAAGTCATCCCCTCAGGAGTCAGCGGCGAAACCAGCGCTGGCGGCCTGCGTCGTATCGATTGGATGCTCCGTAAACCCGTTTCCATACTGGTCCTCGCGCTTGGAGCCAACGATGGACTGCGCGGTATAGATCTTTCGGATACCGAGCAAAACCTCCAGAAGATCATCGAAAAGACCAAAGCCAAAAACCCTGAAGTCAAAGTCCTATTGGCAGGCATGCTGATGCCCCCTAACCTGGGCCCAGAGTACACGACCCAGTTTAAAGAGATGTATCCAAAAATTGCCAACAACAACGGGGCGACTCTAATTCCTTTCCTTTTAGAAGACGTTGCTGGCGAGAAACGCCTCAACCTCCCGGACGGCATCCACCCCAACCCCGCGG
>JBCCZW010000402.1:0-4622 GCA_039186805.1 Verrucomicrobiota bacterium | reverse complement strand
GTCTTCAGCTGCGGAACAGGAGGCAATTCACGGTCGCCTTTGGGAGCAGGGGGTAGAAGGTCTGAAGCAGTACAATGTGACGAATAAGGTAGAGCCCATGGACCGAGCAGTGACGGAGTTGGGAGCAAAGGCGTGGTTGGCTGGCTTGAGGCGTTCGCAAAGCTCCTCGCGAGCGGACCGAGGATTTGTGGAAACGCAGAATGCGATGACGAAGATCTATCCGATTCTCGATTTGGACAATCGTCAGATGCATCAGTATCTTACGCAGCACGATTTGCCTTATCATCCCTTGTGGGAACAAGGTTACGTTTCGCTTGGAGATTGGCACTCCACGAGCAAGCTAGAGGCAGGGATGAACGAGGAGGAGACTCGCTTTGGCGGCTTGAAGAGGGAGTGCGGCCTGCACGAGATTGGCGGAAATGCGGATTATCAGATTTAGCCGTTGGCTTTTGGCGGTTCGCTAGCTGACACTCGTTCGGGTCGATCGCTCTAGGCACAGAAAAGCCGCGTCCTTGTTAGGAGGCGGCTTGTTAAAAATCGTTTTGGCGAAAGTCGCTTAGGCCTTCTCTACGAGACCTGCCTTGATAGCCTTTACGCTCACGTGCATGCGTTTTACTTGGCCGGAAGGGAGGCGAACCTTGATGCGTTGGAGGTTCGGGCGAAACTTTCTTTTAGTCGTCTTGGTAACGTGCGTACCGATGCCGCCGCTTTTCTTGGATTGACCTTTGCGGTGGATGATTGAGCCAGTTGTAGGACGTTTGCCTGTGATTGCGCAGATTCTAGCCATGTCGGAAAGTGATTAAGAACGGAGGAGGAAAGGGCTGAGCGGGTACCTTGGCAAGTATTTATTTGGATTTATTCGATGGGGAGGCCGGAGCCAGTCATTCCCCTTGGAATCTTAGTTGCGCGTGCCGAGAAGGACTTGAAATTTTTGGCCCATTAGAGAGGGATGGATCAGCTGCCTGAGCTGCGAGCGAATTTTGGAGAGGGGGTTGTTTTCTGAGGAAAAAGCGGCTTGCATGAGCTTAGGGGCATGGTGGACGAAGAAGGCTTCTTGGCTGAGAAGCTCGATGTTTTCGAAATCGTGGGCTTCGAGTCGCTCTTCGAGCCAGTCCCAGCAGATGTGAACGGTGAGGTCTTGCTCGCCGATGGATTCCAGTAGTTGCGGCTTCTGCTTGTGACGGCTGTAAGCGCGGGCGGTGCCGTAGGGGGTATCGTGAGTGAGAGCCCGCCATGTCTTGCCGTAGTCGAAAGCGATGAAGGCGCCGGACCAGTCTTGAGCCAAGATAGAATCTATTAACGGAATCGTCAGAGTGGGGAGATCTATCGTGTAGCCCTCCGGGGCGGGGTCGGGAACTTGATCGAGGACTGAGAGGACTTCGGTGGAAATGGGTGGGCGGAGGGCGAAGTGAAGGCCCTCGGGCGAGACTTCGACGACACGCTCCTGCCAGGAACCGTTTTTGAAGACGATCGTGTGCCAGGGTTGGGCGTCGAAGAGTTCGTTTGAGAAGACGATCTGTGGGCCGGCGAGTCTTTTAGTCTGACCGATTCGAATGGTTTCTGCTTGGGAGAATGGGTGGTCGAAATCGCGTAAGAGGGAGGCCTCAGGCTCGGATCCGATTTCAGTGAAAGTCACGGATTCGGGCCTAAGACTTGTCTTTTCAAGGAGTTTGGCGGCCGCTTCGGCAATGGCGGGGGCGAAGGTCTCGCGAAGCGTGGTGGAGGTGTAGAAATCGGTTTCAGGGCTCTTGCCCACCCGGCGCTGATTTCTGGTGTAGTAGCCGAATTTGGGGTGATAGAGCGCGATTTTTGAAAATTCGGCCATGGTAAGAAACCCGCGATCATTTGCGGTGTTCTTTATGGCTTGCTGGATTTGCGGCGACTCTATCTGCGTGAAGCTCATGAATATCTTTCGAGTTGAAACGCTTGGGAGTCGGTAGCAATGTTGTTTTCGGAAAGCTTTAAGGTCATTGCCAAGGATGGGAATCTCAATAGATCGGAATCAGTTTTGAAAAACGCTTCTTTGCTAAAACGAGTTATTTTTATCGGGGTCTTCAGTTTGGGATTGATCCTGGCTTACAATTTTGGGCAGTCGGTGGCTCAACATGGAAGCCTGTCTGGTTACTGGGAGGCGAGGAAGGAAGCGTATCGGATTCAGAGCGCTCTTAGCTTGATCAACAACTATTATGTTGAAGAGGGCGAAATCGAGATGGAGGACCTTACGGAGTCTGCTCTCGAGGGCATGGTTTCAGATCTCGATCCTTACTCTTCTTATTTGAATCTTGATGATTTGAAGGAGCTGCGACAGGAGACTTCGCAGGAATTCGGGGGGATCGGCATCCAAGTTGAGGTGAAGGAGAGGCGTTTGACGATCGTGGCTCCCATTGAAGGAACCCCCGGCTTCGAAGCGGGCTTGATGAGGGGAGATCAGATCTTGGAAGTGGATGGCAAGAACATCGAGGGAATGCCGATTCACGATACGGTGGAGCTATTGCGCGGCAGAGCGGGCTCGAAAGTCGAAATTTTGGTCTACCGCCCTAAGACCGATGAGGAATTCGAGAAGTCGGTGGAACGACGGCGAATCGACGTCGATAGCGTTAAGGATGTCCAGCTATTGAGCAACAATGTAGGCTATTTGCGGATACTGCAGTTTGGGGAGAAAACGGCAGAGGAAATGAAGCAAGCGATCGCCAGCTTAGAAGCGCAGGGGATGAAGGGACTGGTGATCGATTTGAGGAACAATCCCGGCGGACTTCTCGAAGCGGCTGTTGAGGTGGTGGAAACGTTTTTGGATCGGGGAGAATTGATTGTATACACGGAAGGGCGGCACAGCGGCTCGAATGAGCAATGGTATTCGAAAAACCGTGGTGGCGTGCTCGATTTGCCGTTGGCGATCTTGGTCAATTCCGGTTCCGCGAGCGCGTCCGAGATCGTAGCGGGGGCTTTGAAGGACACGGGCAAGGCGGAAATCATTGGGGAAAAGACTTTCGGTAAGGGTTCCGTTCAAAGCATCTTGTCTTTGGGTAATGGATCCGGGCTGCGCTTGACGACGGCGAAGTATTATACGCCGGGCGGTTATGTGATCCAAGGCAAAGGGATCGAACCGGATTTGTCGATCGAGGTGGATATCGAGGAAGATCGCAAGTTGGCGATCCAAAGGAACCGATTGCCGTTGATGACGCGCGAGGAGTTCGTCGAGGAGTTTGAATTCGAGCCGATTGAAGATCAGCAGCTGAATGCGGCTCGCGAGGTCTTAGCTAAAGAACTCTCTGGCGCTTCAGCTAAAGGTTAGTCGCATTCTTTTATGATTCTGGCGATCGAGAGCTCGTGCGACGAGTCGGCTTTGGCTTTGTTCGAGAGAGGGAAAGGTCTGTTGGGAGAGTGGATTAGCAGTCAAGTGTCATTGCATGCTGAATACGGAGGAGTGGTTCCGGATTTGGCGAGCCGAGAGCATCTGAATAATTTCGGTCCCTTGCTGGAAACGGCAGCGAAGGAATTTGAACTGGAAAAAGTGGACGAAATCGTCGTGACGGCTGGGCCCGGATTGGCGGGATGCTTGGCGATGGGATTGGCGGTGGCAAAGGCCCTCTCGCTGGCTTATGAGGCTCCGCTCTATGGGGCGAATCACTTGAGAGCGCATGCGCACTCGACCTTCATTCCGGTTTACAGCGAGAATCCTAGTTGCTTTGACGAAGTATTGGAGGGACTGCTCCCTCATCTCAGTCTGATCGTTTCTGGGGGGAATACCATTTTGGCTCGGATCAATTCAGACCGGTCTTTGGAGATTTTGGGTCAGACTATCGATGATGCGGCGGGGGAGGCTTTGGATAAGGGAGCGAAGCTTCTGGGCTTGGGGTATCCAGGGGGGCCTAAGTTGGAGAAGATTGCGAGGGAGGGAGACTGCAAGCGGTTCGATTTTCCGCGAGCGTTGTTGAACAAACCGAACTTAGATTTCAGTTTTTCCGGATTGAAGACGAGCTTACGCTATCTGGTGGAAAAGAAGGAGGACGCGGAGGTTGAGAAGATGATTCCGGATCTGTGCGCGTCTTATCAAGAGGCGGTAGTGGACGCGCTGATACGGAAGGCAGAGCGCGCGATGAAGCGAGAGCGGTTCAAGAGCGTCGGTCTCTCGGGTGGCGTATCCAATAATTCGCTACTGAGAGATCGGTTTGCAGATTTGGGAAAGCGGAGAAGAGCGGAGACTTTGTTGGCGGAACGTGGACACACGGGGGATAACGCTGGGATGATCGCGTTTAGCCATGTGTTCGAAGGAGGGGAAGCCTCGGAGAGTTTGGATATGATGCCTGCTTTGGGGATTGACAGTCGGGTGTAGGGGGCGGGCCGACTAGACGAGAATTTTGGTGCGGTGGCGGCAAGATGCTTTTGCTCCGCTACTCTTCTGGGGAGGTTTTTTTGGCTACCTTCGTAGCGGCTTTTTTCACCGCTTTCTTTGCGGCCTTTTTCGCTGCCTTCTTGGCGGCTTTTTTTACGGTCTTCTTTGTAGCTTTTTTGGCTGCTTTCTTAGCTGGCCTTTTTTCCGTTTTAGCATCGGCTGGCTTTTCGGCTGGAGCTTTAGTAGCGGCCTCGAGATTCGGTTTCGGAGATTCTAGCTTCTCCTTTTT
>JBCCZW010000401.1:0-4660 GCA_039186805.1 Verrucomicrobiota bacterium | reverse complement strand
GGGAAAAGTAAATCACCCGAATCTCTCGACGACTCTCTTGTTGAACCATGAGTTGAGGTATGGGAATGCGTATCGTCTGGAAGAGGTTGTGGCGAAAGCGGCTTCGGTTTCGAGTTTGGTGGTGATTAGCGGCGCGGTGATGCCGGAGGACGTGAATCGTCACTCGAGAGACTGGAGCGATGTGGTGAAACCGCTTGCGGAGAGCGTTTACGACGTGAAGAGCTTTCTAGATCTGACGGAAAAATATGGATACGATGTGCCGGTGGGTCTGATGAGCTTCGGAATAGAGGGGGATCCCAAGGCGCATCATTTGGAGTCTTTGCGGGTATTTCGGGAATGGGAGCTAGAGAGCGGGGATTAAGGAACTAGGAGCGAAGAATGAAGAGTGATGGCGGATGAGACCCTGTTGGGGACCCGCGAGTGGATTCCTAGCGATTTTGCGCTTGGCTAGGGAGAATTGGGCAGTAGGTTGGCCATCTAGGTCGTAATATGCGTGGCGCTTGCTGACGACTCCTGCGGCTTTTATTAATTGGGAAGCTCGCTCTGGGAGGAGGAGGCATTCCATAAGGTCAATCATCTATCTGTCTCATCATGTGGAAAGCATTCTTAATCGTCTTCGGGATAATCGCCGTTATTTTGGCCGTTATTGTCGGTGTGAAGGGTCCGCAATTTGCGCCTCCCCCTCCGTTTCAACTGCCGCCTGAGTCGGTGACTTCGGCTGTGGCGGAGGAGATGGTTTGGGAAAATGCGATTTCAGCTGTTGGGACTTTGAGCGCATTTCAGGGGGCGACTATCTCGGCAGAAGTTCCTGGAACGATTTCGACGTTTCATTTCGAGTCGGGTCAAGAGGTGGAGAAAGGCGATTTGCTCTTCGAGTTGGATACGTCTACCGAGCGAGCTCAGCTAGAGTCTGCTCAGGCTACAGCGGATTTGGCGGAGGTCAATTTGAAGCGGGCTCGCGAGTTGCGGGCGAGTCGCTCGATAGCAGAATCGGAATTGGACTCGGCGGAGGCTCGAGCCAAGGAAGTGAAGGCGGCGATGTCTCAAATTCGAGCGAATCTGGAGAAGAAGGTGATCCGCGCTCCTTTCTCCGGGAGGTTGGGTATCCGGCAGGTGGATGTCGGCGAGTATTTGAATCCTGGTTCGCCGGTAGTTTCTCTGCAGGCGGTCGATCCCATTTATGTCGACTTTTCCTTGCCGCAGCAGCAGTTGAGCAAAGTGGCGAATGGTTATGAGCTGAGGGTATCGATAGATACTTACTCAGATCGGGAATTCGTTGGGGAAGTGGAGGCGATCGATCCCGATCTCAATTTGGCGAATCGCATGTTTCGAGTTCGCGGAGCTTTGAGTAATGCTGATGGGGCCTTAAAGCCTGGCATGTTTGCCGGCGTCGACGTGGTGCAGCCAGAAAGTAGCACAGTGGTGGCGGTACCGGGGACGGCGGTAAAGTACGAAGCGTATGGAGATACGATCTTCGTGATAAAGGACGGAGAAGGCAGCAAGATTGTGGAGCAGCGGTTTGTCACTTTGGGGAGAACTTTTGGCGATTTCATCGCGGTGACAGAAGGTATCTCGATCGGCGAAGAGGTGGTAACCGCGGGAGCCTTCAAGCTTTTCAATGGGCGGTCCGTGGTAACGAATAATGAAAGCGCCTTGGCGGTTTCATTAGATCCGAAGCCCGAGGATTCCTAGTTTTTAAAGAGGTTCGAAGTAATGAGCTCAACTAAGAAAGCGATAACGGACATATTTGTCCGCAGGCCTGTCTTAGCGATTGTAGTCAATTTATTGATACTAATTGCAGGCGGTCAGGCTATCTACAACGCAACAACGGGGTCGGGCGGGTTTACGGTGCGCCAGTACCCGAAGAGCGAAAATGCTCAGGTATCTATTGTAACTCCGTATGTGGGAGCTGATGCGGAGTTGGTGAAAGGGTTCGTAACGGAGCCTTTGGAGAGAGCAGTGGCCCAAGCGGATAATATCGACTATATGGAGTCGACCAGCGCCCAGGGTCTGTCCACCATCAATATTCGCCTGAAGCTGAATGCAGATACGATTAAAGCGCTGGCGGATATTTCTTCAAAAGTAGACAAAGTGAGAGGCGATTTGCCTCCCGAGGCGGAAGTTCCCCAAATTAGTATTGAAACTGCGGATACAGAGTTTGCCTCAGCTTATCTAAGCTTCAAGTCGGATCGACTCGAGCGCAATGAGGTCACGGATTATCTGTCTAGAGTGGTCCAGCCGGCATTGACGGCGGTAGAGGGCGTGCAGAGAGCGGATATTCTTGGAGCGAGGACTTTCGCGATACGGGTTTGGCTGGACCCGGATCGCATGGCGGCCTACAATATCAGCGCGACTGACGTGAGGGAAGCCTTGGCGACCAACAACTCGCTTTCGGCGGTGGGCAGCACTAAAGGAAGCTATCAGCAGGTGAATCTTAGCTCTAATACGAGTCTTTCTTCGGTAGAAGAGTTTGAAAATCTCATCGTGAGGGAAGACGGGGATCAGATCGTGCGCTTGAGCGATATTGGGAATATCGTTTTGGGCGCCGAGGATTACGACGCCGATATTAGGTTTGGGGGGGAGCAGGCCGTGTTCATGGGAATTTGGACGATGCCTTCGGCAAATTCGCTGGACGTCATAAAGCGAGTGTCGGAGGAAATGGAGGCCATGCAGGAGCGGTTTCCGGTCGGTTTCGAGGGAGGCATTGCGTATGATGCGACTGAATACATTGATAGCGCTCTTAACGAGGTTGTGGCGACGCTTTCCGAGACCTTGGCGATCGTGGTGGTGGTCATATTTTTATTTTTAGGGTCTTTCCGGTCGGTCCTCGTTCCGGTAGTCACAATTCCCATCTCTTTAATCGGAGGCATTTTCATGATGCAGGTTTTCGGCTTCAGCATCAATTTGCTGACTTTGCTGGCCATTGTTTTAGCCGTGGGCCTTGTGGTAGACGATGCGATTGTGGTGGTGGAGAATGTGGAGCGGCATTTGCGTGAAGGCTATTCGCCGTTCGACGCGGCCTTGCTTGGAGCGAGGGAGCTTGTGGGGCCGATCATCGCGACGACGATCACTTTGGCGGCGGTTTACGCTCCCATCGCTTTTCAGGGCGGCTTGACTGGTTCGCTGTTCCGAGAATTTACCGTCACCTTAGCGGGAGCGGTTATCGTATCGACTGTGGTCGCTTTGACGCTTTCCCCGATGTTGTCCTCAAAGGTGCTTAGCGCTAAGGGCGAGGAAAAGGGTCTGGCTGGTTTTATTAATCGGCTATTCGATGCTTTGCGCGCTCGCTATCAAAAGATCGTCGATGGAACGTTGAAGGCGAGACCGGCGGTGTATGTTCTATGGGGCTTTCTCACTTTATTGGTGGGACCGCTTTATATCCTTTCTTCAATGTCTACCGAATTGGCGCCGACTGAAGATCAGGGAGTGGTTTTCGGCATCGTAAGTACTCCCTCGAATTCTACGATTGAGCAGACGAGTCATTATACCGAGCAGGCTCAGGAGGTTTTCGCTTCTACGCCGGAGTATAAGTATTCGTTTCAGATTACTTTTCCTACGGGAGGTTTCGGAGGACTGGTTACGGAGGAATGGGGCGACCGGGAGCGGCACATTATCGATATTCGGCAAGGCATTATACCTCAATTGGGTATGGTTCCGGGGATACAGATGTTCCCGGTATTGCCGGCAGCGCTTCCAGGAGGTTCTAATTTTCCGGTGGAATTCGTTATCTCTTCTTCTGCGGACACGCAGGATGTCTACAACCTGGCTCGAGAGGTGGCCAGCAATGCCAACAATAGCGGCTTGTTCGCGTTTCCGCCAGAGTTGGACGTGAAGATTGACGAGCCGCAGTCGAAGATCGTCTTCGATCGCGATAAGGTAGCAGCGCTGGGTTTGAGCTTGTCTGAGGTGGGCGACGATCTTGCTGTAATGTTGGGAGGGGATTACGTGAATCGATTTTCGATTGACGGAAAAAGCTACAAAGTGATCGCTCAGATTAAGCGCGCGGGGAGGTTGAATCCGGAAGATCTGATGGACTTGTACGTACGCGGCCCTGAGGATAATTTAGTGCCTTTGTCTAGTTTCGCGACGATTGAGAATTCGGTTAAGCCGCGTAGTTTGAACCGATTTAACCAATTGAATTCGGTGAAGATTTCCGGAATCGCAATGGCTCCGCTGGATCAGGCTTTGAAGGTACTCGAAGAGGAATCGGCCAAAGTCCTTCCGAAAAGCTATAAGCTCGATTATGCGGGTGAATCGAGACAGCTTCGCAAGGAAGGCAGCAAGTTCGGGCCTACTTTGGCTTTGGCTCTCGTATTGGTTTTCTTGGTACTTGCTGCTCAGTTTAACTCGTTTAGGGATCCGCTGATTATACTGCTGGGATCGGTGCCTTTGGGCATGTTCGGGGCGCTGATCTTTACGGGCTTGAGAGCTCCAGGAGACCCCTGGACTCCGCATTGGTCTTGGGCATTCACCTCTTCTTGGAACATATATTCTCAGGTAGGAATGATTACTTTATTGGGCTTGGTTACTAAGAACAGTATATTGATCGTGGAGTTCTCTAATGTGCTCCAGAGGCGCGGCTTGCCTAAGATAAAGGCGGTGAGCGAAGCGGCCGCGACTCGCTTGCGACCGATATTGATGACTTCAGCCGCCACGATAT
>JBCCZW010000400.1:0-4692 GCA_039186805.1 Verrucomicrobiota bacterium | reverse complement strand
GCGCGATATAGGCATCCATTTTCTTCATACGCTGAAGCTCGATGGCGCTATGGATACGGTATTGCTCATCGGTCGCTTCCAGCGCGAGTTCTCGGGTAACCCGAGCGTGATTGAGATTCACATACGGCGAGGCTCCTTTTTCGCGGGTTGCTCGGATCAACTCGACCAGGATTTCGTCCGGCACGTCGAATGCGTCGATGAGCACCTTTTCTCCCGCCTTGAGGGATGTCGAGTAGCTGACGAGGTTATTGGCTAGTTGAGTGAGTCGCGGGTCAATCATGCTTGAAATCTACAAATGCGGTTATCAGGGCGAAGCAAATCCTTTGGTGATGTCTCTAACGTTCAAGGGCTCAGGACCGTTTCGTTTTCATTTGAAAAACAGATTTTGGATACGGCAGCTTCGAAGTCCTGAACTCCTCTGAGTATTTTAATTTCTAGGCGTAGATAGTACAAAGGGATCGGGAAGGAGACGGCCTTTTCGATGCGAACGGCATCTTTCTCTGTGGTGACAATGAAATCCAGGCCGGCGTCCATGGCTTCGTCGAAGATATCCTGAAGTTCCTCCATATCAAAGCGGTGGTGGTCGAGGAACCGCTTCGTGTAGAGAAGGTTCGCGCCGAAGTTTCTCAAGAAACCCTCGAAGCTCTCCGGAACTGCGATGCCGCTGAACGCCCCTATTCTTTTTGTTCGAAGCTGATCCAAAGCCATCCTCCCCTCTCCGTTTACTTCTTGGAGATATTGGGGTTGGTGAGTGCACTCTATGACATCTACGCCGGGATTGTGCTTTTGGATCAGCGCTTCGAGCTCAGGATCCGGCACTCCATCGGACTTTGTCAGGAAGACGTATGACGCCCGCTTGAGATGCTTAACCGGCTCGCGCAGAATCCCTCGGGGTAGCAATTGCTGGTTTCCAAACGGGTTCGTCTTATCGACGAGAAGCAAATTGAGCTTACCTTTTAGAGGGAGATACTGGAAGCCATCATCCAGCACAAGAGTGTCGCAACCGAATTTCTTGATCGCATAGAGACCGCTCTTGACCCGGTTCTTGTCCACCAGAACCACTACACCCGGAAGATTCTTCGCGAGCATGAAGGGTTCATCGCCCGCCAGTTCAGAATCGAGCAGGACTTCCTTTCCGTCGCTGACGATTTTTGGCGGGTGCTCCGCTTCTCCCGTTACATAGATTCTCCAGAGCTTTTGCAGGAGGGTTTCCTTGAACTGGTCTTTGCTTTTGTAGCCGCGACTGAGGATAGCCACCTTCCGTCCGCGGTTGTGGAGCGAGCGGGCAAACTTTTCTACGACAGGCGTCTTACCCGTTCCACCCACAGTGAGATTCCCTACGACGACCACAAGGCAGCCCAAGGGCTGATCTTTTAGGATCCGATACTTGTAGAGAAAGAACCTCAACTGGGCGATTCCGCTGAACAAAAGCGAGAACGCTCGCAGGAAAAGCCCAAAGAGAAAGGCGCGCTTTCCCCGGCGACGGTCATAAACGACGTCGATCGCGAATTCTTCAAATTGGGTCAAGGCCTTCTTAAATCGTGAAAGCGCCATTCAAATACGGTTCAGCCAGTGGTGGAAACGCCTCAAGATTGAGGTCGATATTCCGCAAAGACCAGAGCATAAACGCTTTCTTTGACAAACCAAAATCGTAAAAAACGAGCGGAGTCGTAGGAGCTTTCAGAGTCCATCTCGGGTTGAGTCAGACGGACTTTGGTCGAAGCCTCTTGAAAAAATTGTACTTGCAACAAGGCATTTCGAGTGTCATCGACCGGAAATTTGCCGGATAGCGGCAGGACTGAGTCAACTTTTCACTCGAATAGTGCGAATCACAAATAAGAGCCAATCAAGAACAGGGATGCTATCCCCTCCCCTTCGCTCCAGTTCGGTTGGCATGGTTGCGTTCAAGAACATGTGCGTCGCTGATATTCCTCTATCGTTTAATCACTTCTATATATAGTAGCGCTTTTCATTTATGAAATCTCTAGTCATCGCAGAGAAACCTTCCGTCGCACGTGACCTTTCCCGAGTTTTGGGAAAATTCGAAAAGAAAGACGACTATTTCGAAAATGACGAATACATCATCGCCTCTGCGGTCGGCCACATTGTGGAGCTTTGCATGCCAGAGGACTATGATAAGCGGGACGCGTATTGGCGCTTGGCTAATCTTCCGATCCTCCCGAAGAAGTTCTCCTTGAAGCCGATCGAGAAACCTGAGGCTAAGTACAAGGCGGTCAAGCGACTCATCAATCGCAAGGATGTCGATACGATCATCAACGCTTGTGACGCGGGTCGCGAAGGAGAGCTCATCTTCACTTACTTGTACAAGATGACGAAATGCAAGAAGCCGGTGAAGCGCTTATGGATGCTCTCGATGACCAAAACCGGCATTCTCGAAGCCTTCGGAAACATGAAGGAAGGCAATGAAATGTCGAATCTCGCCGCCGCGGCCCAATCCAGATCCGAGGCAGACTGGTTGATAGGCATCAACTGCACTCGCGGCGTGACGAAGCGCCTTTATGGATCGCGAGCAGGAAATGTGGCGGGCGTTGGTCGCGTTCAGACCCCTACACTCGCCATCGTAGTCGAGCGTGAAAGAGCGATCGAGGCTTTCAAGCCGCGCGATTACTGGCGCATAGTCGGGAACTTCGGTATCGAAAACGGAGAGTACGAAGGTCTGTATCAGAAACCTGGATTCAAGAAAGGGGATGATGAACATGACCGCATCGACCGAATCTGGAATGAAGAGGATGCCAACGCGATCGTCTCTGTGATCCAGGCGAGTCCCGTTGCGCAAGTTTCTGAAGAAAAGAAGAAATCCCGCCAAGCGGCAGGCAGACTCTACGACTTGACCACACTCCAGCGCGAAGCCAACAACCGCTATGGCTACTCTGCGCGACGGACCCTTCAGCTCGCGCAGTCGCTCTACGAAAAGCACAAGATGATCACCTATCCGCGTACGGATTCCAAGGCGCTTCCGGAGGACTATCCTCAAACCGTGCTGGATACCTTGAAAGGCCTCGAAGACGATCTCTACGACCATGCTCAAAAGGTCATTGGCGAAAACTGGATCAACCCAGCGAACAAGCGAGTTTTCAATAACGCCCAAATTTCCGATCACTTTGCGATCATTCCTACCCCTGAGAAAGCGAAGAAGCTAAACGACAACGAAGCGAAAATCTTCGATATGATCGCTCGCCGCTTCATCGCGATTTTCTATCCTTCCGCCGAATTTGATGTCACCACGCGTTTGAGCGTCGTCGGGGATCACCAATTCAAGACTGAGGGCAAGGTGCTCGCGTTTCCTGGTTGGTTGGAAGTATACGGCAAGGATGAGTATTCAAGCGGTGGCGACACGCTGCCGGGCTTGTCGGAAGGAGATGGAGCGCCGCCTTCTGCAAAGGTACTCGAAGTCGAAGCCGCTTTTGACCAGACCCGCCCTCCTCCACGCTACACGGAAGCGACATTGCTATCGGCAATGGAAGGCGCGGGAAAGCTGGTGGACGACGACGAGCTTGCCGAAGCTATGAAGGAAAGCGGCCTCGGAACTCCGGCCACTCGAGCGACCATCATAGAGCGCCTCATCGCTGAGCGCTATCTCGAGCGCGATCGAAGAAACCTTGCCCCCACGCCGAAAGCCGAGAACCTGCTCGACTTTCTAGCCGTGATAAACGCTGAAGCTCTCACGAAGCCGGCGCTCACCGGAGAATGGGAAAAGAAGCTGCATGAGATCGAGGACGGCAAGCTATCCCACGACGCGTTCATTAAAGACATCGTCGAGATGACCAAACTCGTCGTCGATAGCATCAAAAACTACGAAGAGACCGAGGACGATCTCCTTGAGACTGACTTGGTCTCTCCCTTCACCAACGAGCCCATGTACGAGTCTTTGCGAGCCTATCGCACGAAGGACAACAGCTTTGCAGTTTATAAAATTATCGGAAATCGAAAGATATCGAAGGAAGAGATTCGGGAAATTCTGACGAACAAGCGCATCGGACCTTTGGACGATTTTCGTTCGAAGAACGGAAAGCACTATTCGGCTTTCCTCTACCTGGACGAAGAAGACAAGCGCGTGAAATTCGATTTCGGAAATGAAGCTCAGGAGGAGATCGATTTCTCGACCTTGACCCCTTTCGCGAAGTGCCCCCGTACGGGCGGCGACGTATTCGAAACTTCCAATGCCTACGTCGTACGTACGATTGAAGGCGAAGAAACGAAGACGCCAATCAAAGTGAGCCGAAAGATCCTCGATCGGGAAATTCCGCAAGAGCAAATGATCAAACTCTTGAACGATGGGAAGACGGACTTGCTGGACAAATTTTGGTCGAAGAGGACTAAGCGGCCATTTGATGCCTATCTGGTTCTCAATGATTCTGGGAAGACTCGATTCGAGTTCCCCCCGAGAGCCAAGAAAGCAGCCAAGAAGGCGACAAAAAAGACTGCCAAGAAAGCCGCTAAAAAAGTAGCGAAAGAAACAGCAGCGGATTCAAACTAGAGCTATAGGGAGTTTCCGCAGATTCTTGTAAATTTTTCCGCAAAACCAAGGGGATCGATCAGCTCGGTGCAGTGCTCAAGTGGCCTGCCGTTAGTTAGCGTATATCTTATTATATTATACATAACTAACATAAAATGATACTTAACTTGCTTCTGGTCGTTGTCTTGGCAGCAATGGCCCATCAAAGCAAACGG
>JBCCZW010000399.1:0-4696 GCA_039186805.1 Verrucomicrobiota bacterium | reverse complement strand
TGACGGCATTGCCTATAAGGTTCGTCAGGATTTGGCTCAGTCGCGTGGGGTCGCCTAGCAGCCAGATCTGATCGGAAACGGGATTTCGCTGTTCGTCGACGATCTTTTCTAGAAAGGTCACCTTGTCCTTAGGAGGGACGGATTTGCTCGCCTGCATGAGCAGGTCTTGCAGGCAGACCGGGCTTTTTTCCAAGTCGACTGAATGGGCTTCTAGCTTCGAGAAATCGAGGATGTCTCCGATTATTGCCAGAAGGCTCTCCCCGGCGTAGTTAACCGGCTCAAGGCTTTGTCTCACTTTTTCGTCTATCTCTGAATCCAACAGCAGTTGCGAGTAGCCGAGAATGGCGTTGAGCGGGGTGCGTATCTCATGCGACATCATCGCTAGGAATTCGCTTTTAGCTTTGTTGGCGGCCTGCGCTTTTTCGGCAAGTTCCTTGAGCTCGCTTGTGACTTCTTCGGCTTGCTGCAAGAGGATTTCGTTCTCGTCGCACTTGTCTCTCAGTCCGAGCTCGAGCAGCTTCTGATTGTGGATGTTTTGTGTGGTCCCAACCATCTTGATGGGTTTGCCGTCGTTATCTCTGACGATGACTTCTCCAAGATCCTTCACCCAGACCCAAGCGCCGTCGTGGGCCTGGTAGCGATGTTCGGAGATCCATCGGGGAGTTTTCCCATCGAGGTGGTCTTGGAGGCTTCTATGAACTCTTTCTGCGTCTTCCGGATGGGTGGCATCCAACCATCCCTTGAAGGTCTTCGGTATGGAGACTTCGTCGTAGCCAAGGATACACTCGAACGAGCGTTCGCTTGCGGAGTAGGTGAGTAGTTGATCCTGATCGAGATCCCAGTCCCACCAAACCAGATGCGAAACGTTTACCGCCATTTCGAGCCTGTTTTGGGCTTTCTTCACTTCCGTGATATCCGTGAAGGTGACGATGACGCCGCTGGTAACCTGTCTTTCTCGGTTAAACGGAAACATGCGTACCATAAGCGATTTGCCTTCATGGGTCTTAGTTTCGAAGGAAATAGGCTCTTCTTGCTCTAGCACTTTACCGACGCGGCGGAGGAACTTCTTGTGGTTGCCAAGCGAATAGGCGATGTCGCCGAGGGGTCTTCCGATATCTTCAGGCAGCAAACTGAAAATCGAGGTGATGGCGTCGTTGTACTTTCTGATTCGAAGGTCTTCGTCCAGATACACGATGCCGATATCGACCAAACTCGAAAGCAGGCGGTCGTAGTCCTCGTTAAGGTTCTGCAGCTCGTAGTTCTTGAGCTCGAATTCCGAGTTTACTGAGAAGAGCTCTTCGTTGACGGAATGCAACTCCTCGTTGGTGCTTTGCAGTTCTTCGTTGGAGGCGAGCAGCTCTTCGTTAGCTGCCTGCAACTCTTCGTTGCTCATTTGCGCCTGCTCGATCGCAGCCTGCATGTTTTCCCGGCTTGCTTGGAGTTCGAGCTCAAGCTCCGCGATTCGGGTACTCAATGATTGGCTCGGATTATATGACTCGCCGGATTCCGAGGTTGGCACTTCTTTATTTGCATCTGAGGCGGCGGGTAATTCGGAAGTTCTTTTAACCGAAACGAAATAATGGGATTCTTGTTCTTTGGCAGGCAGGGGATCGACGCGCAAGTCGACGAGGGACCGATCGTCCGCGTCTCTATCGCGTACGCCGCGCATGGTGAAAGGCGATTCTTTGGACCGTACTCTTTGTAGGCAGGTGCTGAGGGCTAAGTGCAGATCGCCCGAGAGTTGATCCAAGAGGGATGTCGCTACGCGCCCAGACGCGGGCTTGAGATAAGGATTGGGGTCTCCCACGTAGTGAAGCACTTGTTGATTCTCGTCTATGATAAATCCATCTCCAACCTGGGTCGAAATGATGGTGTCGTAGTCGTTGAGCAACTGCGGATTGATTGTGATGCCTTTGTTGGAGTCCCATTTACGCATCAGTGGGCGAGTGGCTTGGCTTGATAGGCTGGAAGGCAGTCCGATGATGGGCACATTCTTGCGCTTTCGATAGATGCGGGCGTGAGAATCTAGGTTGTCTATGCCGAATTTGGTGTTATCCGCGTTTTCGCTCGCGCCCAAGGCAAGGGATCCTCCTTCTCTTAGGCCGTATAGCAGCATCGAAATCGCTCTCTCTTGAGCGGAGGGCTCCAGATAGATCAGGAGATTGCGGCAGGTTACCAAGTCGAGTCGAGTGAATGGCGGATCGGCCAGCAGATTGTGCGATGCGAAGACGACCTGCGATCTTAAGATATCGGACACATAATAAGTGTTATTCTTCTGCGTGAAGTACTTGTTTCTCCATTTCTCTGGCACCGCTTCTACGGCTTCTGCGGGGTATATGCCTTCCGAAGCTGAGGCTAGGGAACCTTGGTGCAAATCTGTGGCGAAGATTTTGATCGCTCCTTTGTAGCCGATTTTTTTCCCTTCTTCAGTTAATAGAATGGCCAATGAGTAGACTTCTTCTCCTGTCGCGCAGCCGGCGACCCATGCTCGGAGTTCAGAAGGTTTGGCTTGGGCGAAGAGTGCTGGAATCGTTTCTTTTTCCAGTTTTACCCAGAGATAGTCGTCTCGAAAAAAGGAACTTACCCCTATCAGAAGATCGCGATATAGATCGTCTAATTTCTCGGCGTTTTCGCTGAGCAACTCTCCGTATTCGATGATTGAAGCGCTTTTGTTCTTCTCGATTTGACGCTGGATGCGTCGGAACACAGTCGAATTTTTGTAGTTTTGTATGTCGAGACCGTAGCTGCGTTTCAGAGATTCTGCGATGAGGTAGATACCTTCGTTATTTGTGGCGATGGCTTTGGAGTGGGAGTCTCCTTCGAAATTTGGGTTTGCGAGGGCTTGCGGCATCTGATCGGGCCGGAGGACATGATCGTAAGCTCTGCTTAGGATTACGCTGCGGGGCATGCCGTCGAATTCCGCGGATTCGGGGTCTTGGACAAAGACCTTCCCTCCTTTGGCTTTGATTTGCTGACAACCTTTCATCCCATCGGAACCTGTTCCGGATAGTATGATTCCCGTGGCTTTTTCTCCCAATCCCTCTGCGAGCGAATTGAAGAAAACATCGACGGGCAGCGATGGCGTGCCATTTGAATCTTCTAGGCATAGTCTGCCGTTGTTGATTTTCAGAATTTTGCGCGGCGGGATAAGGTAGACGTGATTGGGCAGGATTGTTTCTCCATTTTGAGCGGAGGAGATCGACATTTTCGTATGACGGCCGAGCAGCTCGCCCATCAAGCTTTTGAAGTCGGGCGACAGGTGCTGGATGACGACGTAAGAAAAGCCGGTTCCATCTTCGACGGCGTGGAAAAACGATTCCAGCGCTCTTAGACCACCTGCCGATGCTCCAATTCCTACGATTTTTTGATTGTTCGGCATTTATACTCTTAGTTGGAAAGATGCTATCGGGTATGACACCTAATGCGCATATCGTATTACCTTAAGTGAGAATGCGAATCCGCAATAAGCGAGGCACTTTTTCAGCTTTTTTCACCTTAGTAGCTCGATTGAACTTTTGCATAGCGGCCTGAGGCCGCTTTAGCACACTCGCTGGAGGAGCTCGGAAGGCTTGGTCGGGATATTTGGGGCAACACGGGACCGCGCATTATAGGCGTGGTATTTGAAGCGGACGATGACGCATCATTCGTTCTGGTTTATGGATGCGCGATCTATGGTTCGAGGGGGAAAGATAGGGCTCAGAATTTCCAAACGCTTCGCGGGCGAAGACCGTCGCGTGGATTGAAGGGCCTTTAGATTTCGCCTCTCCCCAGGGTTGCGGGGAGAGGCTATGCTTGACGAATTTGAGGTCGCTGGGCGACCTGCGTTGTTTCGCTTAGGCGAGTGTCTTGAAGAAGTTGCCGGCGGAACCTGCTCCGCTCTTTTGCAATTCGTCTACGTAGGATTGTAGTTCCGCTGCGTAGTCGTCTTCTTCGGAGTCGTCGCTATCGGAGTTTTCCAGGGCGTCGAGCAATGACATCGACTGGCCGGAGCTTCCCATCCCTCCTGAGCCCATCGATTTCATGAAGCCCATCATCGTCTCCATTTTTTCCTTCATGTTCTCGATCGCAGCATCTGATTCGTTTTGGCTGATGCTGCCGTCACCTCCTGTATCGATCTTGCTGAACATGGTGTCTATTTGATCGGTCGACATGCCTCTGTCCGACATAACGGTACCGAATTCGGCTTTTGAGACAGCTCCGTCACCGTCCGCATCCGCCGTTTTGAAGGATTGCTCCTTCATTTGGTTGAACTGGGCTGGATTGAATCCGCCCTGTCCTCCTATTCCATCTATCATGGCTTTGTGGGTTATGTGTTTACGTTATCTAGTCGGCAGGAAAAACCTGCCTGCCAGACAACTTAGCAAACGCTTTGCCAATATGCCGCTGAGATGAAACAATGTTTGAATTATTGTTTTAAACTACGTTTTTCCCCAGAGACTTGTGAACTCCCGTGAGGGCGGTGGAGACGTAGCGCACGACAGTCGCTTTGACCTTCTTTTCTTCGAAGAAGGTTTCGATGGGAAGGGGAAGCGGCAATTTGTGCCGCGAAAAGTCGCGATATCGAAGATTTATAGCGTGATGGGTGAAGCTAAGCATGCAATGAAAGTCCCAGAAGGTGGTTTCGATATCCAGTTCTTTGCGGCCTAGGGCGCGGTTTATCAGCCCAAGAAATCTGAGGGGGCCTTTGGGAGGCGCG
>JBCCZW010000398.1:0-4701 GCA_039186805.1 Verrucomicrobiota bacterium | reverse complement strand
CTTTGAATACGCGACCTGCTGGCGCGAAGGGTTCTCCGACTGCATTGGAAAGAAGCGATTGGATGCGGTCTTGAGGCAACTTGACGATCAGGGCCTGAGTCTTGCGGTCGAGAGAAGCGAAGAAGGCGCCATCTACGCGGAGGCATTTAAGTCCCATCATAGAACCCTCTTTGACAGAGGAATCTGAATACAGCTCTTCGGCGATTTTCCAGAAGAGTTTTTGGGGATCGGGAGAGGTCATGATTTTGAAGCGCGTTGGCGGACGCTGCGGCTGGGATCGCTGCTTAGCGAGTGGTTTAAGTGGGAGACTGGCAAGCAGGCTTCCTTTGCGCGGAAGCCTGCCTTAGATTCAGAGCCTTAGACGGCCGCTTCGGCGTTTTGGGCGACATAGGTGATGAGTCCGAGCTTGGCGCCAGAAGGGTCTTCTATCATGGCGAAGCGAGGGCCGTTTTCAACGGGAATGTCGATCGGGGGAGCGATGACTTTGCCGCCGAGATCGAAGGCTTTGGCGGTGGCTTCGTCGACGTTATCGACGGTTATGTAAGGGAGCCAGGCGGAGGGACCTGCTGCTTGCTCTGCGTCTTTGGCGACGATGCCTCCGACTTTTTCTTCTCCGTTGATAAGGACGTGGTACTTGCCGTCAGGCATGTCCATTTCTTCTACCTGCCAGGCGAGTAGCTGACTGTAGAATTCGATGGCTTTTTGCGTGTTGTCTACTGCGAGTTCGTTCCAGCCGAAGTCGCCATGATTGTATCCATATTTACCCATGATATATCTTGATTTAAGTTAGGTTTCACTGGGCGAAGTTTTCGCCTTTTTCATGGGTGAGACGAATGGGTTTTGATGATTTCGACAGGGAGGTGAGTTTTTCTGGAACATTGCTGCTCTAGGGTCCCGCAGATGACGCTGCGCGTCACGAGGATCCATTGCTGAGCGATGGATGAGGATTGTAACAGGTTGGCTTAGAACGACACGGAGGTCATCCCTCCAAGGTGTGGATGCGGTGTTGGAGGAATTTTTGCTCGGCTTGGTTGGAGGTGAGTTTTAGGGCGGTCTGGTAGGATGCGAGAGCTTCGGGGATTTGTGAGAGGCGGCGGCGGAGGTCGGCTTTGGCGGCGTGGTAAGGTTGGTAGCTTGTGAGGGGCTCGGCGAGTTGAGCGAGGAGCGTGAGGCCGGCTTGAGGGCCGTCTATCATTGAGATGGCGATGTATTGGTTGAGACGGACGACCGGCGAAGACTGAAGGCGATGGAGGGTTTCGTAGAGGCGTTCGATCTGTATCCAGTCGGTGGATTCCCAGTCTGTGGCTTTGGCGTGAAGGGCGCTGATGGCGGCTTGTATTTGATAGGGGCCTACCGACTTTTTGCTAAGGGATGATTTTAGGATTGCGTCGCCCTCTTCTATTTCGGCTCGGTTCCAGAGGGATCGGTCTTGGTATTCGAGGGGGATGAACTCGCCGTTTTCATCGATTCGCGAAGCGTGTCGGGCGTGATGGAGGAGCATGAGGGCGAGGAGGCCGGAGGCTTCGGTTGCGGTTGGCGCAAGTTGAGTAAGGATACGGGCAAGGCGGATGGCTTCTTCGCAAAGATCGACGCGAAGGAGCGCCTCGCCGCTGGAAGCTTGGTAGCCTTCGTTGAAGATGAAGTAGATGACGGAGAGGACGGACTCGAGACGTTCTTCCCAAAGCTCGGGAGGCGGAACGCGATAGGGAATGCCCGCGTCGCGGATCTTGCGTTTAGCGCGGGTGAGGCGTTGGCCGAGGGTGGATTCCTGGTCGAGGAAGGCCCGAGCGATTTCCTTCGTGGTGAGGCCGCAGACAGCTCGTAAGGTGAGTGCAACCGAGCTTCGTTTTTCGATGGCGGGGTGACAGCAGGTAAAGATTAAGCGGAGGCGTTCGTCGGGAATCTCCGTATCGGAATCTTCATTACGCTTTTCACTTTCTAGTTCATGGAGGATTTCAATTTGAGGGCGCTTGGACTCGAAATTTTCACGGCGGCGGATTTGGTCGATGGCTTTGCGGAGGGCCGTTTGGTAGAGCCAGGACTGGGGCGAGTTGGGGATGCCTTTGTTGGGCCAAGACTTCCATGCGGAAAGAATCGCGTCTTGGAGGACATCCTCCGAGAGTTGGAAGTCGCGTATCCGATAAACCAGCGCGGATAGCGTCTGGCTCCAGGATTCGCGGACGACAAGGTCGATGGCGGCGTTGACTTTGGCGGCTGGGAGACTGTTCAAGCTGAGGGTGCCGGGTCACCGCCCCGGCCTACAGTTGGAGGATTGAGGGTACGGATAGGGCGGATTTCGATGGAACCCCAGCGGGCGCCCGGGATGCGGGCGGCGTAGGCGATGGCTTCATCGAGATCTTTGCACTCGAGGTGGTAGTAACCGGCGAGTTGTTCTTTGGTTTCGGCAAAGGGACCGTCGGTGGTTTCGGCGCTGCCGTTGCGGACCCGAACGGTTTTTGTAGAGGAGACCGGTTCGAGAGGATTGAGCCCTAACGCGATGCCTTTTTCGCGGACTTCCGCGGTGAAGGCGATGTATTCAGCGAAGATCTTTTCGTGCTCGGGTCCCTCGCGGGCGGGGACTTTGGATTCTTCGCCGTAGATGAGAAGTAGGTATTCCATAGGAGTGTTGGGTCGAGGGGTTCGGAAGTCTTTAGACTTCCGCTACGGGTGGGCTTTCGGGGTTATTCGAATTTCATGATGGGGCGGACTTCAATGGAGCCCCATTTGGCTCCGGGGATCTTGGCGGCCCATTTGAGGGCTTCCTCTTCGGTTTCGCAATCGAGCAGATAGTAGCCAGCGAGCTGTTCCTTGGTTTCGGCGAAGGGACCGTCAGTGGTTTGGGTCTTTCCGTCTCGAACGCGAACGGTCGTGGCGTTTGCAACCGATTCGAGAGGGTTGGCCCCCAGTACGATTCCAGCTTCTTCGACTTCTTTGGAGAAGGCCATATATTCCTCAAGGATAGTCGCATAACGTTCCGTATTGCTTTTGGATTCGTCCTGCGGGACTACTTTTTCGTCACCGTAGATGAGTAGTAAATATTCCATATGATTATTTTGTTTGGGTGTTCTTATCTGAGACGAACGGGATTTGCGAGTTTCGACAGGGAGCCTAAAAAAAGTAAAGGATCCTTCTTTTCCGCTTAGGTCTTTGCCGTTCAAACGAGTCGGATGAATGCGTCAGCCGATAGAGGCTTAGAGTCTCGTTGACGCGTCTAAATCGGTCGCTCAAAGTTTTGGCGAAATGGAGTCGCGGATTAGTATTATTACACTTGGGGTAACGAATCTTGACCGGTCTATTCGGTTTTATCGGGACGGTTTGGGATTTGAGACGAAGGCGAAGGAGGGAGAGTCGATCGCGTTCTTCGCTTTGAATGGAACGGCCTTGGCCTTGTACCCTTTGGATAAATTGGCTGAGGACATAGGGCCCGAGATTCGACCTTCTGAGTCGGGCTTTTCCGGGATTACGATTGCTCACAACGTGAGGAGCAAGGAAGAGGTGACGGAAGTTCTTAGTTTAGCCGAAGAGGCAGGGGGTGTAGTGGTGAAGCAAGCGCAGGATGTTTTTTGGGGCGGGCACAGCGGTTATTTTGCGGACCCTGATGGGCACTATTGGGAAGTGGCCTGGGCGCCCAATGCGACCTTTGATGATAAGGGAAATTTGGTGATGTAAGTTTGGGTTTTGAAATGATTGCGGTGTCGCTAGGGGATTGCGGTACCGATTGAATCGATCCTTTTAGTCCCAGTTGCCGTTATATTATGCCTCCTTCGGATCCCACTGCTGAAGAGCGGAAGCTCGCTAAGGTTTACGAGTCTTGTTCGCGGTTTTATATGCGGAAGAAAGTCGAGTTTGCGGGAGGCTGGTTGGATAAGATCGAAGGAACTCAAATTACGAGCAGTCCGTATTGGGATTTCATTAACGGAATCCACTCGCCCGGATGGAAGGATTCCGAGGTGGAGCGGTGTTTGGATCTTACATTGAGGAAGTTCAATGAGTATGGCGCGGGCTTGGCGGTCTCCGATGGACCGTCGACGAAGGCGAGAAATTTGAGGGAGGAACTGCTGAAGCGTGGATTTCGTTGCTCGTATTATGTACCGTACTTTCATTTGGATCTTAGGCAGAAGATCGAAGGGACAAAGTCTCCGAAGGGGATCGAAGTAGGCTTGCAGGCGGACTTCGATGTATTCAAAGAGCAAGCGCATCCTTGGATTGGCCCTTTGACGACGAAGATAAGGAAGGACTCGATGGCAATGCTGCGAGCGGGATGCGAGGCTAAGAAACCTTGGATGTATGCGTTTACGGCGAAGGACGGGGACGATTTTGTTGGATCGGCGTCGTATATCGTTCATCGCGGGAATGTCGGAGTTTATGACGTAATGGTAAAGGAGGCGTATCGGCGTAAGGGGATTGGTCATGCTTTGATGAATACGCTTTGTCTGCATGCTCAGGAAAAGGGCTACAAGGCGGCTGGCCTGTCGGCTAGCTCGAAGGGGTTTGGGTTGTATGTGAAGGCGGGGTTCAGGGAAGTGGGCAGGTATGGGTTTTACTTATTGTCGAAGGGCGGCGTGAGGAAAGCGCTTGGAGGGTAGGCTTTGGCCATTGGCGGATGTCCAGTCTGACGCTCCGTTTTTTATTCGCTTTGGGTTTAATACCCCGAAGCTTGCTTCGGCTTTTTTGTTTGTGAGTATGAGTAATGGATAGTCG
>JBCCZW010000397.1:0-4706 GCA_039186805.1 Verrucomicrobiota bacterium | reverse complement strand
CCCAGAGTAATGCTGAGTAAACCGCATTCCTTCCTTCGCCAAACCATCAATATGCGGCGTCTCGATCAACTCCTGGCCATAACATCCCAACTCTCCATACCCCAAATCATCCGCCAGGATATAAATGATGTTGGGCTTCGCAGCCGCATTTGCCAGCGCAGCCCTAAACGCAAGAAGCATCCAAACTTTCAATACAGATTTCATCGCCTTACACCAACTCCTGAAATTCATCATTCAGAATTTCACATTCAGAATTCCCTCCTTTCACCCCACAACCCCCAAGGCCTTTGTCGTTTTCCAATCTCCCCTCGTAAAGTCAGGAAAAGCCTGCGGCGCGCCGCCCTCAGCCACCGAGGTCTCGCTCAATGGCGTCACCGCGCTCCAAAACGCTCCTTCGTATACATTCTGATCCAAAGGCTCGCCCTTCCGTAAACACTCCACGATCCGGTATCGCATCATGAAATCCATGCCGCCATGTCCCCCCATCTTCTTCGCCAAGGCTCCTAATCGCTTCTGAAGCGGGTGCTCATATTTCTGATACAGCTTTTCCATCCCCTCGCCCTCAACCCATTTATGGTGGTCCTTCGTCACTCCTTCCACGCCACCCTCCAGAGCGACCCTCGTCGGAAAACCCGCCAAGCAGCCTTTCGTCCCCTGCACCAAATTTAATCGCGAATACGGTCGCGGACTGGTCTCGTCCCATTGCACCATTATCGTCCGTCCCAAATGCGTCTTAATAATAGATGTATTCAAATCTCCCCCACGATACTCCAGTTGATTCCACTTGTGATCCTTCGCATAGTTCGCCTCCGCGTAAGCCGCTCGACCCAACGCAGGGGTAGAATACGAAACCAGGGTCCCAAAGTTATCCTCGCCTCTAGCCAAATTCATATACTGAGCCACCGGGCCTAATCCATGAGTTGGATACAAATTCCCATTCCGTTTCGCGTAATGCGGCGTCCGCCAAGAGCCCGTACCGCGTTCTTCCTGCTTCATCTGGAAGCGTAGCTCATGAATGTAAGCGGCTTCCCCATGAAGCAATTCTCCAATCACGCCCAAACGGCACATATTCAGGTAGAGCAGCTCGTCCCGCCCATAGTTGACGTTCTCCATCATCATGCAGTGCATACGCGTCTTTTCCGATGTATCCACAATCTCCCACATTTCCTCATTCGTCAGACCCAGCGGCACCTCGACGAACGCATGCGCTCCGGCCTTCATCGTCTCGATTGCCATTGGAGCATGGTCCTTCCAAGGCGTCGCAATGATCACCGCATCGGGCTTCTGTTCCTTGAGCATCTTCTTCCAATCGCTCTCGCCTCCCGTATACACTGCGATCGACTGATGCCTCCCGCCTCCCGCTTCCGCGCACTCTTTCTTAGACCGCTCCGCTAAGTCTTCGTACAAATCGCAGATCCCCACGATTTCAGTCCCTTCGATTGCTGCAAACTGCTTCGCATGCCCCCGGCCGCGAGCGCCTACCCCGATAATCGCCATTCGTACAGTCTCAGTCTTCGAAGCAGCGAAGTCGCCCATATACTGTCCTTTACGACGGGGCGGCTTTTCGCTATTGCCCCTCGCGTAAGTTCCCGCAAGCAAAGCGCCGCTAATTCCTCCCACAACCTTCAAAAAACCACGTCTCGAATCTCTTATAAGGTCCATATCTTTACGCTCCGTATTCTATCTTCTACTACAAAAAACTCTAAACTTTGACCGAACTCTCAGGCTTGCTCGATGCCTCTCGAACAATCAGGCGATAAGCGAAAAATCCCGCTGCCGCAATGAAGCCAAGCCCCCACAGCCAATCCCCATAGAGAACGCGTCCCACGCCAAAGAGAAAGCCATACACGGCGGCAATTCCCATCAGAACGCTCGCAATCTGAGGCGCCATCGCATCGCTCTCTTCTAAGTCGCCCTCAATCCCTTTCCTAACCCTATCCCAACCAGGACCCCCTGGGCGGGTCTTCTGGTAGAAACGCTCTAGAGCTTCTCTATCGCTCGACGGAGTCGCCAAGGTCACCATCATCCAGACAAGCGTCGTCAAGCTCACCCCAATAATCAACTCCTGCCACCAAGCCAAGTCGAAGTCGAAAACCTTAAATCCAATCGCAATCAAGAAAGATGACGCCATCGCAGAGATCTCGCTAAACGCATTGATCCGCCACCAGTACCAGCGCAACAGAAAGATCAGCCCCGTTCCTGCGCCCACCTGCAGAAGGATCTTGAACGTATCCAAAGCGCTTTTCAGCTGCAAGGCCAACCAACCTGCCACCATCATCATCAAAACGGTCGATATCCGTCCCACCAATACAAGTTTCTTTTCCGAAGCCTCAGGATCCACAAAACGCCTATAAAAGTCATTCACTACGTAAAACGAACCTCCGTTCGTCTGCGTCGAAATCGTCGACATATACGCGGCGATCAATGAAGCGATCACTAAGCCTAGCCAGCCGCTCGGCAAAAAGGTCAGCATAGCCGGATATGCCAAATCATGCCCCAGCATCTGCGGATCCACATGCGGAAACGCCTCCTGAATACTCTCCAAAGACGGGAACACTACCATCGACGCCAAGGCGACTAAGATCCAAGGCCAGGGCCTGAGGCCGTAGTGAGCGAAGTTAAAAAACAATACCGCGCCCGCCGCATGCTTCTCGTTTTTCGCCGCCAACATCCGCTGCGCGACGTAGCCTCCGCCACCCGGTTCTGCCCCCGGATACCATACGCTCCACCACTGGACAAGCAAGGGAACGAAGATCAAAGTCACCCATGCATTCAAGCTCGCATCGCTCCAAGCCCCGCTCTCATCCGTCACGACCTCAGGAAAGAAACTCAGTTTACCCTCTAAGTTCGGATGCTCCCACAAAGCGTTCAGTGAGCCAATGCTCTCGTGCCCAATCGCGAAGTAAGCCGCCGCCACAGATCCGATCATCGCCATCCCAAAGAGTAGCAAGTCTGTGAATACAACGCTCCGGAACCCGCCGATCGATGCGAAGATCGCCGTCGCGATCATCGCCCACAAAATCGATTGCAGCGGACTCAAGCCCAAAATCACTCCTCCGATTTTGATCGCCGCTAAAGACACCGCCGCCATCACCATCACGTTGAAAAGCAAACCTAAATACAATGCCCTAAACCCACGCAAGAAGGCGGCGCTCTTGCCGCTATATCGCAGCTCGTAGAACTCTATATCCGTCATCACCCCCGAACGACGCCACAACTTCGCATAAAGAAACACCGTCACCATACCGCCCACCAGAAACGCCCACCAGGCCCAATTGCCCGCCACCCCATTCTGGCGTACGATATCCGTCACCAGATTCGGCGTATCCGTCGAAAACGTCGTCGCGACCATGGAAAAACCCAACAACCACCAAGGCATCTTCCTTCCACCCAAAAAAAACTGACCCGTATCCTTCCCAGCAATACGCGAAACGGCTAAGCCTATTCCAATCACGACCGAAAAATAGGCGCCTATAATAATCCAATCAATCGTCTCTAACTGCATGTCTGTGCAAAAGGGAGCACAAGGCCACGGACTCGCGTTTACCAAAGCCCATTATCCCATCTCCATAATCTTATCCATCGCCCTCGAAGTGTTATCGATCAAGGTCTCCGGCGCATGCTTGTAGAACGGCACCGGAGGAATCATCTCCGCAGCGACCCAACCCTCGTAGCCTATCTCCTTCAGCATACCCATCACCTTCGGCCAATTCACGTCGCCAGATAGCAGATCGACAAATCCATCCACCGTCCCCACGGCCCGACGGTAATCCTTAACATGAACCCGCTTGATCCGCTCGCCCAAAATCGAAATCCAATGCTCAGGGTAACCCGTCGCCAACACATTACCCACGTCAAAATAGCTTCCCACTCTCAGACTATCGAACTGATCGATAAACCGGCGCATCTCCATTGGACTCAGCAGAAACTTATTCCAAACATTCTCGATCCCGATCGTTACCCCGCTTTCCCCGGCAAAAGCCAAACCACTCTTCACAAACTTGATCGCCCGTTCCCAAACCGCATCGTAAGGCAGCTCCTCGCAACCCGGAATAAAGTCCGCGCCCACTGATCCCGGTACCACCAATACGGCATCGACTCCCAGATCCGCAGCAGCCCGTATCTGCTTCTCCAATACTTCTCTTGCTTTATCGCGCTGCGCTTGATCGTTGCTGGCCGGATTCGCCCCCCAATACAAACCTGTCGCCAAACCACTCAGTTTCAGGCCAATCTCATCCGCCAGGTCTCTCACCTTACAGTGTTCATCCTGGCCAGTCTTCAAAGAAATAGGACCATCGTCGCTGATATCCAGCTCGATCCCCTCGAATCCGGCATCTTTAGCCAACTGCATCTTTTGACGCAAATCCCAGTCTCCATAAAACGACCAAATACTTATCGACTTCCTCATATCAATATCCCCAGATTTTAACTACACCTCACTTGGCCCAAACTCCGACCAATTTCAATCTCGCCCAGGCACAGTTCCAAAGAATCGCGTCCATCCCTAAGAGTCGCCTTTTCCGGAGCCACCCCTTTCTTCAAGCAATCCGTAAAATAGACCAGCTGATTAAAGTAGCCGCCGAGATCCGAAATATTTCCCTCACCCGAATTCGATTCGCCGGTATCCGGCTTTTCCACTGCCATTGCTTTCGGCTCCCCTTCCTCTTCGCAAATCACCAGGCCTTTCCCATTTGAGGAATCGTAGT
>JBCCZW010000396.1:0-4723 GCA_039186805.1 Verrucomicrobiota bacterium | reverse complement strand
CTGCGAAAGAAGTTTCGAGGAAACCGACAGGCGAAAGCGCTTGCGGCGGTAAAAATGGCTCGGAAAGAGCTGAAAGAGGAAGAAAGAGATCGCCTTTACCGTTTTCTTGATAATCGCGACGTCGAATTTAGAGAGGCATTCGATTGGCCAGAGGAGGCAAGTCTTCTCGTAAAGTCTCCTGAAGAGCTGGAGGAGTATTTTCAACAAACCGCGAAGCCGGCAGATTGGCGGGTTATATTCGATTTTTTGGCAAGTGGATTTGCTGGCAGAGTGGTCTTGAACCCGACCGTGTTTCCAAAAAGACCCTGGTTGTCGTTGAGTGAATCAAAAAAGCGAGAGATCGTTGCAAGGGCTGAAGACGTCACTGAATCCTTAATCGAATGTTTGCCTGAAGGGAAATACAAAGATCGCGCGCCAAGTGGGATTTTTAGAGATGAATTTGGGGAAGAGATGACATTGAAGATCAATTGGAGGCTAGGCTCGAATGATGATATTGCTAAGGAATTCCTATCTTTGCTGAGGAAAGAACGACCCAAAGATATGCCTTCGCCCGGGAGACCTGGGGTATCAAAGAGAACAGATATTGCCGCTTATTTTAGGCGAATTGCGGTGATGCGATTGCGAAAAGCCGGAGAATCCTTCAAAGGAGCTGAGGAAATTGTTTGCCCGCCCCTTAAGAGAAAGGGTCTCGCCCGCCAGAAGACTGAGCAGAGTTTCGACGAGCTAATTTTTCCTCTATACGAATCTGACAAGCGAGCGAACGAACACATATACCGTGTTCGAAAAGATATTGTTCGCCTTTTTGGCATTGTTATTCCTAGTGGGGAGAAGCCCCGCTCCTATCCCTTTGGGGCTCGTGGCGGGAAAGCTTAGATTACCCCCCTGAAACTCACCTGCGTTTGAGGGGGTTAATCACGAGCCAAGAATTGTGGCACCTATGAGCCGCAATGACCAAAAATGTTCCAAATCCAGAAGATGAGAGGTTCCTCTCTCGGCAGCAACTAGCTAGGCGGTGGCGAGTTAGTTTGGAGACGATCAAACGTCGCGAGAAGGAAGGATTAATAAGGGCGCTGCGCTTCAATCAGCGCCTTCTCCGCTATCGGCTTTCCGATATTCAGGAAGTTGAAGCTAAAGCCAGAGGAGGGTGCGATGAATAAACATCCGCCCCCAAAAAGAAAGCCCGCCTCCGGCGAGCTGCCAAAGAGACGGGCTCAGAATTCTTGTGGTGAGAAGAGTGTAATCCGAGAGAGTAAACATGACAAGCAATATGACTTCTTTCAGTGGGTCGGAGATCAGCGCAAAGTATGCTGGGATGATCTCAATGGTTTGCTAGTGACCGTGTGTGAGTCTCCCAGGTTTCGACTTTGTCTGACTGATTTTGGGGAGTGGCGGGTGTATTCCGCGTTTGGTGTATACGAATCGTTCGATGCATGGGTCGACGCGCTGAAGTGCTTTGTTGAGAGCTGCGAGGGACCAAAGACAGAAGAAGGGGGGCGGTCATGAAGGGGCTTTCAATTGATGAAGCAAAGGAAAGGCTTCGCATCCCAAAACTTTGGAAATTGCTGGGTCTTCCAGGGCAACCTCGTGAATCTTGTCATAGTCCATTTCGAGAGGACAAGAAGGCTAGCTTCTCCATCTACGAAGAGGGAAGGCGGTATCATGACCATGCTACTGGCGAGGGTGGTGATGCAATTAGCTTCTTGTCTGTTACGCTCGACCTATCGAGAAATGATGCTTGTCGCCGCTTTATGGAGCTTGCTGACGATAACCCTTCGATAGTGGAGGAGGAGAGATATTGGAGAGAGGAGAAGCGTTCAAAGTCGTGTGATCTGCCTGTGCTTGATGTGGGGACGCGTTCTGAGGTAGAGCAACTGGCAAGACTACGCGGGCTCAATGTGGATGGTGTTCTACTTGCCCGTGAAAGGGGTAGTCTCCGATTTGGAGAAGTTTGGGGGCATCGATGTTGGATTATCCTCGACCAAGATCATTTGAATGCTCAGGCGCGGCGCCTCGATGGTGCGTGCTTTCCTGCCTATCGGGACAAGCTTTCCGAACGGAAAGCTCATACGCTGGCAGGCAGCAAGGCTGCTTGGCCGGTTGGTGCTCGGGAAGCTTCCCGGTACGAAATGATCGCATTGGTCGAAGGGGGCGCGGACTTGCTCGCTGCCTTCTACTGGATCAATGCGGGTGGTTGGAACGATCGCGTATCTGCGATGGCGATGCTCGGGGCCTCCAATTCAGTCTGCCCAGATGCAGTGGGGCTGCTAGCCGGCCGAAGGGTCCGAATCTTTCCTCACCTGGATGAGGCTGGGAGAAGTGCGGCTATGCGGTGGGCTCGACAGCTGAAAGCAGTAGGCTGTGACATCGATGCCTTTGACTTTTCGGGTTTGAAGATGAAATCCGGGGAACCGGTCAACGACTTAAACGATTGCGCGCATGTCCCGAGAGAGGAACTGCGCCAGCTCGATTACCTTTTTACAAATACCACGGACTGACTTCAAATGAACCGAACTTATGATCCCCTTGAGGGCGATCCTCAAGAGACTAGAGATGCGTATGCGGGCGATGAAACTCGTGAAGATGGCGATGAAGAAACGTCATTCCCGATCGATGCACTTCCAGGCGCGGTGAGTGAGATGGCCAAAGCAGTTGCTGAGGTTGAAAGAGTGCCCGATGCTCTAGCCGGCGCGTGTGCTCTGGGCATTTTGTCTGCTTCGATTGGAAAAGGGCTCCAAGTAAAGAGTGGGCCCGACCGCTATGCGAGGGGCAATCTGTTCATCATCCTGACAGCCGAGTCCGGAAGCGGGAAGAGCGAATCTTTTCGGCACCTGGGTAGCCCATTTTTTCAGTATGAGCTGGAGCTCAAGGAGCGATGGCTAGCTGAGCTCAAGCCTAAGCGCGATGTCGAACGGAAGGTGATCGAAGCCGAGAAGAAAGCTCTTGAAAGAAACCTAGTCGAGCTGAATGGGGATTCCGGAGTTGCCCAATGCTCTGCCGAGGTGGAACAAGCAAGGCAAGCATTGGAAACGACGATGCAAAGGCTCGCATATCTGGAGGGCGGAGATGCGATGCCCATCTTGGCAACTGAGGATGTTACCACCGAAAAACTCGCTGATATTCTCAACCAGAACAATGAGTGTGTAGCGAGTCTGAGCGCTGACGCTGGTTCCGCGGTTAATCAGGTGCTCGGGCGGTATTCCAAGCTGGATAGGACGGAGGAGAGCCTTTATTTGAGGGCCTATAGTGGCGATCGATGCGCGATACATCGAAAGGGGGGCGACTCGATCATTCTTCATTCGCCGTGCTTATCGCTGCTTTGGTTCACGCAGCCGGACAAGCTGGAAACCCTTGTCGGAAATGACGCTCTGATCGAGGGGGGACTGATGCCAAGAATCAATATTTGCCACACTGGGTGCGAGCCTTGTCCCATTCCGGAGGACCAGACGAATATACCGTCCCACGTTCGTGGTGCTTATGACCGTCTCGTCCGCGCCCTGCTCGAAACGTATCGATTTGCCGGAGAGCCCTATACAATAGAGGCAACAGATGATGCCAATGCAACGCTCGTTAATCACTACAATGAAATTGTTGCCCGGTGGAGAGACGAATACCGGGACATCAGCGGCTTTGCGATGCGATGGACTGAGCACGCATGGCGTATTTCCGTCTGCTTGCATGCGGCGAAATGGGGTGCGGATGCTTTCAAGTATGACATCGATTTGGGAATAGCGGAGAATGCGATTAGATCGGCCGATTTCTTTCGAGATCAACAGTTGAAGGTGCTGTCGGGGAAAAGGCTGACGGCTCGTGAAAGTCGAGAGGAACGGGTCATGAGGTTGTTTGAACGTAGCCCTGGCGGGATTACGGCTCGAGATGTCCAGCGGAAGCGCATTGTTCGCACCGCTGAAGAGGCGCGCGACCTGTTGCGGAGCATGCCGCGGCTGATTGGGCGCGATATTGTGCCTGACGGGGGCGGCAGAATCAGTCGCGTTTATACGAAGAAACCGACATGAATCGAGGGTGTTTTGTCACAGATGTCGCGGTTGTCACATGTGTCATTGATGATTCCAGCCCGCGGGGTGACATCTGTGCCGTTGGTGACGTTCGTGACGATTGAGACAAGCGTGACGCTTGGTTAGCAGCCACTTGAGAGCATATGGGAGCAACTTACAGCAAAAGAGAAGACGGTGGATACCGCAGCAACAAGGGCAGGTTCATGCGCAAGCCTGGCCGACGGTCGAAGCTGGACGACGAAATGATCAAAGGGATTGCGCGGCTTCTGGGCAGGGGATGGACCCGTCGAGAATCCTGTGCGTATCTAGGCATTCACCACACCACCTTTTATCGCTGGCTTCAATCCAGCGCGAAGCTGGCCGATGCCGTTGAAAGAGCCGAGAAGTTTGGACGAGAGGCCAGGGAGTATCGCGTTTGGGAGCGACATCCGTTCCGTGGCAAACGGCCTCCTTGTGATCCCTCGAAGGCTCCTAAACGTTTCCCTAAGCCGAAATTTGGTTCTTAGTTCAATTTGTGCGTGGGTTTGGTGGATGATTGCGAACAGAATTGCAACTCAATGAATTTTGCGACGCTTCCCCCGTGCGCGCATGCGCGCGCGCGCGAGGGGGGTAGTGGGCTTGCTGGTGAGATCCTTGCTCGCTTCACTGAAGAATTGAAGATAGACAATATGCGGGGCTTCTGGCGGGCCGATCTGACCGTGACGAGTGAG
>JBCCZW010000395.1:0-4753 GCA_039186805.1 Verrucomicrobiota bacterium | reverse complement strand
CAATCGGAATCCTAAACCCACAAACAACATACACCAAAATTCAGGAATATCTATTGGACCGATTGCCATAAGTGCATGCGAACATCTACTTACTTACGTAATCAAGCTACTTATGTGATTCTTCCCGCTCCCAAGGCTCCTAACTCAATCTGGGGAACAAACGAGGGAGTGCTCAGAATCCAATAAAGCCTAGGCCCCAGAAGTCCCGCTTAGCTCATAAGCACCAAGCGCTTACTCTCTCCATTCCGCATGACTAGTTCAATCGCATGAACTTCATCAATCGGCATAGGTAGGATCTAGTAGCCGCCACCAAGCTCGACCCAAACTCCGATCATTCAACTACCTAGATTTGGCCAAATTAAGGCCGAATCTACTGCCCAAAACCCCTTCAACCACAATTTTGGATGGTTTGGACCGCTACTACAAAATTACCAAAAAAGGCAAATTTACGTAGTCTGAACAGTTTCTATAGAGGAAGAGTGAACTTTCGCGCACGTCCAGTCTGACACCAGAACGTCACAAAAACTCGAAAAATCTCATTACTACTGCCATGAATACCGCGGAGAAAAGCCCTGAGAGGAGTCTCTTGCCTTTCGCAAGAGACCCTCTTCGCTCCCGCAAATCCCAAAAGTTTCCTCCCATTTTCCCCAATTCATCACTCTTCAAGGGCATCCCCTAACAACTTCACAACTTCAAGGTGATCTCCTTCCTTCGCCAGATCGATCGCTCTCAGGCCTTCTTTCGACGGCAGAGCAGGGTCAGCTCCCAGTTCTAGCAAAGCGCCCACAGCATTCGCTTTACCTTCCATCGCCATCCAACGAATCGGCCAACCGGGAGAGGCGCTCGAATCGTCCCTTCCATCCGGATCACTTCCCGAATCGGCCAAGAGCTTTAGAAAACCTACACGGTCTCCGCCAGAATCCCAACCATGAAGGTATCCAGCCAAGCAACACCCAAACGGAGTCCCCCCAAATGCGTTTTTCAAATCAAGCGGAGGATTCGGATCCTTCTCCAGAAGCAATTTGCCCACATCGCAGTAACCGTGAAATGCAGCCCGATCCAAGGGTGTCCCCTTGTCCATGCCTCTCGAATGCGGATCGAACCCATAAGTCAACATGAGCTCTACCGCCGCTAATTCGCGAAACCAAGCCGCATCGGCCAAGGCCGGGTTCGATTCCGCTTTCACTGCTTCCAATACCCCCGGCGATTCTCGAGAAACACGCTTCGCTTTCTCTTCATCCGCTTCCCAGCAGGCTTGAACAAATCGGCTAAGCGGCGAGCAGAGTTCCCATATCGCTTCATAAGCTCTCTTCTGCCGATACATTCGAGCCACTCGCAAAGGCGTGATTCCGGGCTGCAAACGATAGGCATACACATGAGCATCCAAGCGATCTCCAGAGTCCTCGGCTTGAAAGCTATAGAGATTCGTATCGAATGCCTCAGAATTTTCGTTCGCCAACCTGCGGATCGCATTCACATCGCCCAAGGCCGCCGCCGCAAACGGATCCACCCTCGCCCCTCGTTCAAGCAACCGTCTGCAGACTCTCAAAGCAGCATTCCGCTTCGATTCGCTTTTTTCCGAAGCAAAAGGAATGCGATGCTGCAAAGCTGTCGAACCGTGGTCCACGTCGAGCGCGTCGATCTCGGCCCCTCTGTCCAAAAGAAAATCCACAACCCCCTCGTCTTTTGCAAAGTGCAGCGGCAACTGACCATCTCCACCGCGGGCATGAATCATCTTTGGATCCGCTTCCAAAAGTACTCTCAAGCGATCCAGATCGCCCATCGCCGCGGCCGCGTGGATATCCACATGGGCTCCGCTGTTCACCAGAAACTCCCGCATTTCCTCCGAGTTGTCGTCCAAAATCCCAAACCCTCCGGCCTGCCACTGACTCCGAGCATTCAAATCTGCGCCCAGCTCGAGCAGAGCGCTAATCATTTTCGGATCGTCCTTGCAAAATACGACCGCAGGGGCATCGAAAGAAAACAAAGGCTCGTCAACAATGTCGCCAATCTTTGGATACTTTCCTCCCAAGCCTCTCAAGGCATCGACATCCTTAGCTTGAACCGCCTCCTTGAACATCCGACGCAGCGCATCAGCCGAAATAGGCTTCGTTCGTTCAATTTCCTGCGGGGAGAATTTTCCGCCATACAATGGCTCCAAAACACTGAAGATCGCCTCGCTGGCCATCTCCGATCTTTGAGCCCACCATTCCAATGTCACGAATCCGTCCAAATCGACGCCCTTATCGATAAAGGCCTGCATCGCGCCTCCATAGTCACCCATGTCCTTATGCTCCGAATACAAGGATCCAAAAAATAGCCAACCGAGCGGAGTCGAGTCATGCATCTCATCACGAATATCTACTGGGGCGCCAGATTGGAGCAAATAAGCAACAATCTCGCTACGCCCCCGCCAACAGGCTGCATGCAAGGCTGTTGTGCTGTCTACAATACTCCGAGCAGCAAGATTGGCTCCCGCCTCCACCAATAGCTTCACCATCTCCAGCGACCCAAAAGCAGCCGCCTCAATCAGACTCTCGCTCTCCTGAACGACTAAGCGCCCCAAAGCTTCAGGCTCACTCTCGGACAAATCGGAAAACCCATCGGTATCGCTTTTTTGGAAACATTCCATCAAACGGTCTTCGATACAGGGTTCGTAATCGTATCCCCTCTCATGAAACAGGGCGACAATCTCCGCTCTGTCATGGCGCAAGGCAAAAGCGAACGGCGTGACTCCCTCTGAATTCTCCATCAAGGGATCCGCGCCGAGACGAAGCATCTTCTCAATCAGCCTGAGCTCGCAGCCTCTACGACAAGCCTGATGGAGCGCGTTCTCCTTTCGCTTGCCGCATCTGACGTTAGGATCCGCACCCAAATCAAGCAGCCAATCGATGACGCTCAAATCATCACGACCCAAAACAAACGAAAGAGGCGTTTCGCCATAAGTCTCATCCCGTTGGTTCAAATCGCCGCCATACTTCAAAAGCAGCTCCACGCATTCCTTATTCCTGTGCTCGCAGCAATGGATAAGCGATTCTCCATCATTCGGCTTCGCTCCCTTCTGAAGAAGCAATTCGGTCAATCTCGGATTGTTTGCAACATCGCTCGCCGCATAGAGAACCGGTAATCGAACCTTATCGTTGTAGGCCAACCACTGATGGCTCGCATTCGCGTCCGTTCCCTTTTCAAGCAACGCTCTCGCGATCAACAACAAGCCCTCCGCCCTTTCCTCACTTTCGTGATGAAATCTCGAATACGCGACATACAGAATCAATGCCCACTTCTTAGGTCCAATCTCGCGAGTCGCTAGCGACGGATCCCCTCCCAAAAGAGGGAGGACAAACCCAGCATCTCCCAGAATGCTTGCCGTTACAATATCCGCTTTTTCAATACGCGGAGTTTCCTGAAGGAGAGCCTTCGCCCTACCAGTCTTTCCTTCCATCGCCACATCGACGAAAGCCCTCACCTTTTCTTGAAAACTAAACTGCGCCGACTCCACATAACGCTTCAATCTCGGCCAAGAACCGAAGCCATACTGGCGGGCGATCACCAGCAAAGCCTCTCGCCGACCGAACTTCGCAGGCTCAATATCGTCCACTGTCTTACCGAGCAGCTTCGGGTGATACATCAAGAAAGCCCCAAGGGCCGAACGTTCTTTGGAACGTAATGATCGAACGAGCGTCTTCGCCTTATTGCGAAGCGCTTCCAAACTCGGATTCTCCGGAAGTTTGAGGGACATAATAACCTAATCTCCATTTCAGCCAGGCGTCCGCAAAACCCGCAAAGATTAAGTCGATATATAAACCGGATCCATCCAAAGACGCATCCAAATCTAAGCGAAAAACAGGTGGGCTCGGCCCTTGCCGCGGACGGGAGGCTCCCTGAAGAGCACTGACTGAATCAGATCGCTCCTACCCGAGTGGGTCAAATCTAAAGCGCTGCGAAAACGCTTGACGCAAACGCCTGAGCGTCGATCTTCTTCCCTCACTTCCACGAGCGGGTATAGTTTAGTGGTAGAACTCCAGTCTTCCAAACTGGTTGCGACAGTTCGATTCTGTCTACCCGCACCATTTTTTTTCGCCTCTTCCGAAGAGGCTTTTTTTGTGCCCGGAATTAGGGTAGGTGCCAATCGCTCCAGGCTTATAATGTATACGGCAGACTCTTATAGCGCTAGGTCCGGACCAGATTTCGCTAAGGAGAGACTCCCTCAATCCGATGAGAAACGTTCATCGGAAATCTTCCAGTCCATTCGGAAGGTTGATGCGTTAAGGGACCAAAAAGCCCTTAGCCGCAGTCCCACGCAAAACCAAGAAAGGCCTTCAAGCCAAGACCTCTCACGCAAACAGCATAAAATGATCAGTCTCAATAAAATCCCTCGCCTTACCGTCCTACTTGCAATCGCCTTCGCGGTTTTTTCCCCTTCCGCAATCGCGCAAGACAAGAAGTGGGACGTTCAGCCTTCCGTAAAAAAGAGCGTCGCTCCAACGAATCCCAACAATATAGCCGGACTCGTCACCGCTAAAATCGAGATAGACGAAAAGGGAAACGTAGTCACCGCCGAGATCAGCAAAGCGACCGACCAATCCCTTGAAGCCCCAGTGCTGGACGCTCTCAAGCAATGGCGTTTCACACCGGCTAAGTTGGCAGGAAAACCCATCCCGTGCACCATAAAAGTGCCCTTTAAATTCACAAGCTAGCTTCAGCCAACGCCCCTTTCTTTTTCGCCGCTCGATTCGCCAGAACGAGCGGCTTT
>JBCCZW010000394.1:0-4810 GCA_039186805.1 Verrucomicrobiota bacterium | reverse complement strand
CTCAAAGGGAAACTCAAAAACACCCTCGACCTCCCCATTCTCCAAGGAACCGCGCTCGCCTTCGTCGACGGCAAGCTCTCCGCCAAAGTCGCCCTCGAAAAAACGCTCCCCAACGAAGAGCTCGAACTCTCCCTCGGCACCGACCAGAACGTCGTCGTCAAGCGCAAGGAAGGGTCCCAAGAAGACAAGACCGGCGGCTTCATCGACAAAACCAAGAGGCTCACCCGCGAGTACGTGAACACCGTTACCAACTACCACGGCGTCGCCCACAAGGTCATCATTGTCGATCAATTTCCCATCGCCCAGGACGCCAAGATCGAAATCAAACGCCTCTCCCCCAAGGAAGACGAAGCCGCTTTCGAAGACCCCAACGACGGCATATTCAAGTGGGAAACCGAGATCGACTCAGAACAAAGCAAAACCTTCACCACCTCCTTCCAGGTCACCTACCCCAAAGACTGGAACCTCTACCCCGATCTATAGGCCGCGTGACCCCACCCTACGCCTAAAGCGAAAAACGCGCTTGCCTCTCTCCGCTGCAAAACAGAATCTCCTGGCTGCTTAAACAGCGCTCCGCGCATCGTTCGCTTCCCTCCGTGAGCGCCAACGCTCTCCGCCGGAAGACTCTCCACCAACCAACTCTTACATGCCTCGCCCAGTACGTGTGCCCGCGTTGTGGATACTGATTCCTTTCGCGACGGGCATTGCTTCTACTCAACTCTTCGCCATTCCATTGATTCCCTCGCTATCGGCCGCTTTCTTGGGGCTTCTCATTTGCGTCCGCTCCGCAAGCCGCCCCGTCCTCTGGAAGCTCGCCGCATGCTTAAGCGGAATCTTCATCGGTCACGGTTTCGCCTTTACTCATTTTCCAAGCGTCAAAACCGAGCTGCGTGCACTGCCTCCTCGCGAAGCCAACTTCACCCTAGAGATAGAGAGAGCCTTCGGCTACAATCCAGAGTATCAATCTGTTAGCGGACTCGCTACCATTATTGAAACCCCGACCCACCTCGCTCCCTACAAAAATGCCAAGGTCTACTACTCCCTCGACACCCATGAGACGGAAGACCTTCCGATCGCCGGCTACTCCCTCGAAGCCAAAGCCGTCCTGCGTCCCTTACCTCGAGGAGAGCGCATCCAAGCCTTCCATCACTACCTTCACTTTCGCGGCGTCAGCTATCTCTTTACCGGAGGAGAACATCTCGCCACCACCGCCTATCCCTCAACGCCTCTTTCCATTATTCAAAAATCCAGAAATTGGATACGAGAAGCTCTCCTCAACAACATTCTTCCCCATAGCCCCTATTCCCGAGCCTACCTCGGCATGATGCTAGGCCTAAAGAGCGAACTCACCCCCGAGCAAAAGGACTTATTCCTCAAAAACGGGACCATGCACCTCTTCGCAATAAGCGGCCTCCATATCGGCGTAATCGCCGCATGCATCCACTACCTTTTAACAGTCTGTCGAATCCCAAGGAAGTCGATACCGTTTCTTAGCCTGGCCCTCATTCTGGCCTTCGTCCTACTCACCGGCGGCATGGCCTCTGCCTGGCGCGCATTTCTCATGATCGCCTGCTTGTATCTAGGAAGTCTATACAAACGCCAGAGCTCTCCTCTCAACGCCCTCGCCGTTTCCGCGCTCATCTGTCTGGCGATCGATCCGCTCCAGCTTTTTCTGGCCAGTTTCCAGATGTCCTACGCCACCGTAGCCGCAATCCTTCTCTTCGGAGTGCCTCTGGCAGATCGTTTCCAGGATAAATGGGCTCCTTTTAAGAAACTTCCTCGCCCCGCTTGGACGCCTTTTCACGAAATCGTATACAAAACCGTTCGTTTCGTCACGAGCGGTCTGTGGGTCAGCATCGCCGCTTTCATGACCTCCAGTCTCTTCGGTATCCTCTACTTCAATACATTCCCGATTCTCGGGATCCTCATAAACCTAGCGTTGCTCCCCATAGCCTCCTTCGCCATCGTCGCTGGCTTCTGCTCCCTGATTTGCGCATTCTTGTTCCTCACCCCCGTCGCCTACCTGTTCAACAACGCAGCGATCTTCCTCATCAGCCTCATACACAAAGCGCTCGAGACCCTCGCCGAATACCCCCACCTCTCCCTTACCACTCAGGACCCAAACCAAAAATTTCTCATCTTCACCTCTATCGCTCTCCTCGCCTTCCTCGCTTTCGGATATTCGCGCAGATGGGCGATCGGACTGCCTTCTCTCATTGTTCCCCCTCTGGCCATCTTCGCTATCGGCATCGCGCTCGCCTACTAGCATTCGCCAAAACTTGACCCGGACTCGCCATCCCGCCAAAACCCTCGAATGAAATCCGCATACGAACTGGCCATGGAGCGTTTCGACGACGGCGACGATCACAAGCCGCTGACAGAGGCGCAAAAACAGCAACTCGCCGATATCGACGAGAAATTCAAAGCCAAGATCGCCGAACGCGAAATCTTCCTCAAAGAGAAGCTAGCCAAGGCAGAAGCAGAAGGTCAATTCAGCGACGCCGAGGATCTTCGCAAACAACTCGCCAATGAGCGCGCTCGTCTCGAAGACGAACGCGAATTCCAAAAGGACAAAGTCCGCAAAGGCTAGAATCTATCCAAAACCCCAAAGGCAAACATCCTAGACCCTCAGCGGGACGCTACGGATCCAGCAGTGTCCTCTCGGTAAAAATGAAAAACTCGATCGCGTTTCCCGCTAAATGGAGCCGCAATTGCCTAATGATATGAAAAGTATGACAAGCGTAGTGGATTCGTGACTACGTATTGACAGCAAAGGGAAAATTATTGGAGCCACCGATTCTACTCGCAGCAAGCTAGAAAAGCTTGTTCTCGAAGCCATCGGCATGCCGAAGTTCAAACGCGCCATCAAACAACGCGAAACGGTTTCCTCCCCCATCGTCATACCTATAACATTGGGAAGCTGAACAACCTCTCCTCGCAAAGACTTCCTTCTTCACGCTGGGGCGGCATGCCTAAGACGCCTTTCTAATTTCTGGTAAAAAATACTTCGTACTTTACCCGCCTCTGCTCATTCCCATTTTAAACCTCATGGCCACTTACATCTACGAGACGATTCCAGAATCCACCGGCGAAAAGCCGGAGCGCTTCGAATTCCAGCAAAGCATGATGGACGATCCTCTCACCGAGCATCCTCAAACCGGTATCCCAGTAAGGCGAGTCATCACCGGCGGCTACGGTTTCAATGTTTCTGTCAGCGGCAAAAGCGCGGCAACGCCGTCTAGTAACAGCTCTGGCAGTTGCTGCGCCGGATCCTGCGACTGCTAAGTTAGCCCTCGCCATCCTTGTCTCCGCTCAGGATCTGTCTCCTAGAACCCTTCTACGGAGGGTCCCACAAACGCTGGGCGAACGGCCTCGCCGCCCATTCGCAGCACCAGATCGAAATCCTCTCTCTTCCCGACCGCCATTGGAAATGGCGCATGCACGGCGCTGCCGTCACGTTCGCGAATCGCTTGATTGATTCGGGAAAATCCTACGATCTCATCCTCGCCAATGACCTGATGGACGTCGCAGTCTTCGCTGGCCTCATCCGCAAGTCGCATCCGCGAACTCCCATCGCCACCTACTTCCACGAGAACCAACTCTGCTACCCTTGGTCCCCGCGCGATAAGGACGTAAAGCAAGGGCGCGACCTACACTACGCCTTCATCAACTACACAACCGCCCTCGCCTCCGATCATCTGTATTTTAATTCCAACTACCACAAAAACGCCTTCTCAACCGCATTGCCCGAATTTCTATCCCGTTACCCCGACCACCAAAACAAATCCACTCTCCATTCAATCGAAGAAAAATCCTCCACCCTGCACCTCGGTATGGAACTCAAATTCTTCGATGCTTATCGTCCCCACAAAAAAACTTCTTCCAATCCCCGCCCTCTCATCATTTGGAATCACCGCTGGGAATACGACAAGAACCCAATCGGCTTCTTTCGCATTATCAGCGCCGCTTTAGAAGAAGGGCTCGACTTCGATCTCGCCCTTCTCGGCGAACGTTTCGAGGAGGAGCCGCCCTATTTCAAAAAAGCCAAAGCCCAGCTCGGCGAACGAATCATTCAATACGGCTCGGAACCCGCCTTAGAGAAATACGCCCAATGGCTATGGAGAGCCGACATCGCGCTGACCACATCTGTTCAGGATTTCTTCGGCGCCAGCATCGTCGAAGCGGCCTTTTGCAGCTGCCACCCCATTCTACCCAATCGACTCGCGTATCCAGAACATTTCGACAAAGAGCCGATCTTCTATAACTCGGAAGAAGACGCCGTAGAAATGCTAGTCTCGCTGATTAAATCCGGCCGGTGGAAGCAATCCTTTACGCCTCATCGCCCCCTGGATCGCTACGATTGGGCGACTCTAGCTCCTGACTACGATCAGACTTTCGGCAGACTAGTCTAACTCCAGCACCAGAGCTTCCGTCAAGTGCTTCTCCAGGTACTCGTATCGAATAAATCCATACCCGCCAACGCCCCATCGATGTCCCCACGAGTTGCGGAAAATAAAAGTAACTCCTTCCAGGCTTCCGGTTTTGTTCTTGTATCCCACCAAAGTGACCGCATGACCGCCAGCGGCCTTCTGCGTGCTCAACGTGGGGTTATTGCCCAGAATCTTGATATTCGGCCAGTTCGCTCCAATCACCACAGGGGTACTCGTATTCAAAGTATGGATAATGTTCTTAATGACAGATTCGTTTTCGCGACCCGGAATCGGAACGACTTTCACAGAAGCTCTCTTCTTCGCTTTTTCTACAAGCTGCATCATTAGATCTCCACTCTCCTGCCAATTTCCGCCTTTTT
>JBCCZW010000393.1:0-4814 GCA_039186805.1 Verrucomicrobiota bacterium | reverse complement strand
GCTACGGATACTGACAAGGCTAACGAGCAGCATTACGAGCTCCCTCCAGAATTCTTCGAACTCATCCTAGGTCCCCATCTAAAGTACAGCAGCGCCTATTACCCAGAGGGCGTCACCAAACTAGGCGATGCCGAGGAAGCAGCTCTCAGCCTGATTGACAAGCGAGCCCAACTAGAGGATGGCCAGGAAGTCCTGGACATGGGTTGCGGTTGGGGTTCCTTCTCCATGCGAGCCGCCGCTAAGTTTCCAAACTCTCGCTTCACCTTAGTATCCAACTCTTCTTTACAAGCTGACCACATAAGAAATCGAGCTGCGAAGAGAGGGCTCGCTAATCTCGAGGTGCTTACTTGCGACATGAATGTGTTCGATCCCGGCAAGCAGTTCGACCGAATCGTGTCCGTCGAAATGCTTGAGCACATGAAAAATTATGACACGCTCTTCTCCCGCATAGCGACATGGCTAAAAGACGATGCGAAATTCTTCGTTCATGTATTCTCGCACAAGCAATATGCCTACCTTTATAACGAGCAAGACCCGTCGGAGTGGATGGCTCGCTACTTCTTTACGGGCGGCATCATGCCGTCTCATGATCTGCTCCCCAGCTTCAAGCAGCATCTCAAAGTCATGAGTAGCTGGCATCTAGACGGTACCCATTACGGTCGCACCTCTGAAGCATGGCTGCAAAACTTCGACCGCAATGCGGACGACATCAGAGCGATCTTCGATGAGCAGTACGGCCGCAAGGAAGCGAGAAAATGGATGTGGCGATGGCGTCTCTTCATACTCGCCTGCGCCGAACTTTTTGGATACAAAGATGGAGGCGAATGGGGCGTTTCTCACTACTTGTTCGAAAAAGCAAAATGAATTTCGAGAAGTCTTACACTGTAATATTCGCATTCTTTGTCGTGCACTGGTATCTGAGCGTGTTCGCCCAGAGCTTCTTCCTGCATCGCTACATGGCTCACGCAATGTTTAAAATGAACCGCTTCTGGGAACGCTTTTTCTACTTCGCGACTTTCCTTTTTCAGGGTTCATCCTTTCTTCATCCGAAAGCCTACGCTCAATTGCACGCGGAACATCACAAGCACAGCGACACGGAGCAGGACCCTCATTCCCCTCATTTCTTCAAGGATGTGGTCTCGATGATGGTCAGCACCTGTCGCGTCTACTTAGACTTTCGCCTTGGGAAACGCGTATCCACTTCTAAATACATCAACAGTTTGCCAACTTGGAGAACCATCGATACCCTTGGGAATAGTCTCCTCGTTCGCTTCCTCTTTTGCGCGATTTACACGCTGATCTATGTCATCTTCGCCCCTTCAGCTTGGCTGTATTTACTCCTACCGATCCACTTCCTAATGGGTCCGATTCACGGAGCTTTCGTAAACTGGTGTGGCCATAAATACGGCTATCGAAATCACCCGACAGAAGACCACTCGAAAAACACATTCGCCTGGGATTTACTCTTCGCGGGAGAAACGTTCCAGAACAATCATCACAGATATCCCAATCGCGTTAACTTCGCCACGAAATGGTTCGAGTGGGATATCCTCTACCCAGTCATTTGGTGCATGGATCGCCTTGCAATTATTCAAATTAATAGGCCGCAACTACGCTCATGAAAAAATCTGTCTTCAAGTTTCTGATACTCTCAGTTCTCGTAGCGACTGCTCCAATCGCGCAAGGCGTTCCTCTCGCCGGCCTACAGGAAGTGAGTAGCTATCGGCTGACGGTGCTTGGGTACTTGAAGATCTTCAGCGCAAGTCTATACTCCGACGCGAGCTCGGCATCGCTTGAATTTCCCTCGGAATCGGAAGTCGCGCTGAAGTTCGTCTACCATCGAAACATCGACCGAAAAGAGTTAGTCAATAGAGGCATCACCGCTCTCGAGAAGCAGTTCGATCAATCTACAATGGAACGATTCGCGGCAGCCCTTCAAAAGATTAACGATTCCTATCAAGACATATCCAAGAACGACAGCTACGTCCTTCGCTTCACGCCTAATCTAGGGCTGTCGCTCTTCTTTAATGAAAACCGAGTGATCAATATTCCCGATGACGATTTCGCCCGTTTCTATCTCTCCATTTGGCTCGGCAAATCCACTCCCAACCAGTCTATCCGCAAATCCTTAATTCCTTCCTCAAAATGAGATCTTTTTCCTTAAAACTCATTATCGTCATGGCGACCCTTATCGCCTTAGACTTCCTCTGGCTCACCTTCCTCTTCGACGGAAGCAAACTCAGTCCCCTCTCTCCACTCATACGTATCAACGGCGGCAGCGAAGGGGCCCTCCTACCTCCTAGCATTGTAGTGTATGCATTACTCGCCTGGAGTTTCCTCTATTTTTCCTGGAGAACGACCATTCGCCAGAAGACGGTGCAAAGAATCACCCACTCCGCCCTTCTGGGTCTCGGCCTCTTTTCCGTGTATGAGTGCACCAACTACATCTCTTTTCCTAATCTCGACGTTCGATTCTTGGTCGCAGACGTTATCTGGGGCGCCTTCCTTTTCTCGCTTAGCGGAGTCGTCACTGCACTCTTCGAGCGTTTTTCCCAATCTGAAGAAACGCTCCTAACGAGCCCAGAGCATGGCTGAACCCACCGCGCTCGTCTGGTTTCGCAAGGACCTTAGAATTTCGGATAACCCCGCGCTCGCAAATGCGATAGAATCTGGATTGCCTGTTCACTGCCTCTACCTCCTAGAGACAGGAAAAACGGCCTGGCAAAGCGGCGAGGCAAGCAAATGGTGGCTTCACCACGCCTTGGAAGACCTTCGCGCGAATTTGAAGCGATCCAATCTAAGACTTACCATTCGCTCGGGATCGCCGGAAAGAGAAATTCCCGCTGTACTGGCCGAATGCAATGCGACCCATCTGTATTGGAACCGTCGATACGATTCTGAATCGATAAAGGTCGACACGCAACTAAAGTCTTCTCTCACGGACCAAGGTTTCTCGGTCACGACATCGAATGCCGCCCTCTTGCACGAACCCTTTAGGATACAAAATAAATCCGGCAAGCCCTTCAAAGTATTTACTCCATTCTGGAAAACCTGCCTCACCCGAAAAATCGACCTGCCGACTGAAACCCGCATTCACGATGCGAAGCCGCCAAAGGAGTTTCCCGAGACGCTCGCCTTAGAAGATCTAGGTCTCCTCCCCACCATCAAGTGGGATGCCACCTTCTACGAATATTGGACGCCCACCGAGGCGGGCGCTCACGCAGCGCTTGAGTCTTTTGCAAAAGATGCAGTTTGCGATTACGACCTCCAACGCGACATTCCTTCAACGAAAGGCACTTCAACTCTATCTCCGTTCCTTGCCTCCGGTCAGATAAGCCCTCGTCAAATCTGGGCGCAAATCGCCAGGAAGCATCCCCTGAATTCTCCAGACGTGCAGCGCTATTTATCTGAAATAGGCTGGCGCGAATTCGCTTACCATCTTCTCTTCCACTTCCCTCATACGACCGACGAACCCCTTCGTGAAGAATTCAAGCATTTCCCTTGGAAGCGAGACGAGGCAGACCTAGAAGCCTGGAAAACAGGGCAAACCGGATATCCAATGGTCGATGCGGGCATGCGGGAACTTTGGGCCACCGGCTGGATGCACAACCGGGTGCGTATGATTGTGGCTTCTTTCCTGGTTAAGCACCTCCTTCAACCCTGGCAGGAAGGGGCAAAATGGTTTTGGGACACGCTTGTCGATGCCGACCTTGCTAGCAACTCTCTAGGCTGGCAATGGACAGCGGGCTGCGGAGCCGACGCCTCTCCCTATTTTCGAGTGTTCAACCCCATTGGCCAAGGAGAGAAATTCGACGCCGAAGCAGTGTACATCAAGAAATGGGTGCCCGAACTCTCAAAACTTCCGACCAAGTATATTCACCGTCCTTGGGATGCGCCTAAAGAAATCCTCGAGTATTGCCAAATCAACTACGGAGAGGATTACCCAGAACCGATCATTTCTCACTTCCCCGCGAGAGAACGAGCCCTTGAGGCCTATCATCGGCTAAAGAACTCCAAACTCACTGCTTAATCAACGTAGTTAGCGTTTCCTCGTAAAGCGCGCTGAAGACCTGTAGACCGATTCATCCAAATCAGAATAGACCACCGCTCTAAGACTCCTATCCGTTAGGAGTCTCTATTCGCCGCTGAACACTTCCAGCAAATCCTCGACCGTAACGCCATACTGAACATTCAGCTCCCTTTCGACGGGTTCTCTTATTTCTTCGCTCCAAATCTCCAACCCATAGACTGCTCCCAGGAAAGCTCCCATCAGTTGAGCCGTAGAATCCGTGTCGCGTCCAAACTCCAATGACAGTTGCATCGCAGCGATGGGATTGTAATCCGCATACTCCAAGATTGCGAAGGTGATGGTCATGGGCACATGGGCTTCCCACCAAGTTTCAGCTTCCATCCTATTCTCAAGCTCTGAGAAGAAAACTGCGGTACTCTCGTAATCGCCCCGCCCGATTTCCAACGCTCTGCCCAACCAGCGTTTAAATCTTCTTTCTACCCAGGGAACTTCGTTATATGCGTAGGGATCCGTGTTCAGCATCGATTGAAAAACCTCATCCCAGTCCTCTTCAACCACCAAGGCTTGCGCCAGTCCCGCAACCAAGGCGCTCGTAAAGTCCATACCAATCCCCGTATCCAAAATATTGAGTTCCCAAGTCTTCAAGTAGGTTCGTTCCGGGTCGCCTGGAAATAGGCAGGCCATCGGCAACAAGGGCATTTGTCCCGCCATCGTTGGGATTCCGCCCCAAACTCGGTCAGGCGGATAAGCTACCGCGCCCTCGCTCAAACGCCCCCCAAACTCG
>JBCCZW010000392.1:0-4829 GCA_039186805.1 Verrucomicrobiota bacterium | reverse complement strand
CTGCAGAACGGTCGTATCCAATTTTTGGATCTACGTACCGGGAAAACCCAACTAAACGCTTCCCGCTTCTGGGAAGATCACATAGAAATCCCTCAACCGCTCGTCGAGAAACTGAAGAATGCCGGTCTGTAACTATCCCATCTGCATTTGGAAGGACGCCTCCGGCTACCTGACGGCCGCCCTTCTCGACCTGTATTCGGACATCATCGTCTACGGCAGCTCACGACAAAAAGCGCTCCAGGAGCTCAAATCCAAGATCCATCAAAACCGCGGTTGGGACGGCGAGCTCCTTACCTATGACGACTACGAACTGATCGATCCAGAAAAAGTAAGCGCGTTCAAAACCAGCATCAAAATTCGCCCGCAATACAAGTTGGGAGACCGGAACTTTCCCTTGAACGAAACCTATGCCGTCGGGCTTCGCTGCTTTTCCGGTCCCGCTCTCCATAGCGGAATGGGTATTTGCATAATCCCTACAATCGGCGTGGGCTTCGAATACTACCTTCAAGACGAAAAGAAATTAAAGGAACTCGTGCGGGACCGACTCGCCGAGCGCTTCCAGGGAATCACGCCCGAGAAACTTTCCGAGCTTCTACCGGAGCATGAAGTGGACTTTCTAAACCTCCCGATCAATTCGAAACGCAAAGCGAAGATCGTTCCCTGGGCCCAAACGCAATCCATCGAAGTCCCCAATCTATCTGCCATTGCCGAGCCGCTCACGCGTCCTCAAATCAGCAAATTCTACGCGAAGCCCCTCAACCGTCACGACGATGTCAAGCAGGTCTCAAGCGCCATCCACCATGATCAAAGCAATCTCATCATCACGGGGCCAAACGGCATCGGAAAGACCACCATTCTTTGCGGCGCCATCCTCGACAATGAGAGCGGCCGGAAAAACTCCGCTCCCAAATTCTGGACGACCAGTGCCGCCAATATCATGTCCGGAATGCGCTACCTCGGACAATGGCAAGAACGTTGCGAAACGCTTATCTCCGAACTCGCCTCGATCCACGGCGCCCTCTGCTTCCCCAGCCTGCAGGAGCTCGTCTCGACCGAAAGCGGTTCCACCTCCACCAGCCTCGCCGCCTACCTTGCCCACTTCATCAAGCAGAAACAGCTGCGACTGATCGTCGAGGCCACTGCAGAAGAACTATCGGCTAGCCGAAGACTCTCCCCCGAATTTGTATCGCTCTTCCGTATCCATTCAGTGGATTCGCTTCCGCGAAGTAAAAACGTCGAGATTATCCAGAAGAATCTAAGCGACCGAGCGGAATCCGAAAGCCTTAAAATCGAAGACGGCGCCGTCGGGGCGCTCTATCGAAACTTCGAACGATTCGAGCCCTACAAATCCATGCCAGGCCCTGCCTGCGAGTTCATCAAAACGCTGGTCGGAAATGCCGCCAAGGAAGGCGTTCCAGAAATCACCAAAGCCTACATCACACGTAAATATCAAGAACGTACCGGACTGCCCCAGCTCATTCTGGACGACAACCAAGTCCTTTCCTTGGAGTCTGCTCACCAACACTTCAAACAGTATATAAAAGGCCAAGACTCAGCCTGCGAACAAGTCGCCGATACCGTGCTCAAGCTGAAAGCCGGAATGAACGACTCCCAACGCCCCGTCTCTGTAATGCTTTTTTCAGGACCGACGGGCGTAGGAAAAACGCAACTCGTCAAGACGCTCGCCAAATACCTCTTCGGCAGCGAAGCCAAGGACCGCCTTGTACGCCTAGACATGAGCGAATACTCCGGATACGGAGCCGCCGATCGTCTGATCGGGACCTTTTCCGACGAACCCGCAAAACTCGTCCGCAGCATCCGCTCCCACCCTTTCAGTATTGTCCTGCTCGATGAGATCGAAAAAGCCGCTCCCGAAATCTTCGACCTCTTTATGGGCATCTTCGACGAAGGGCGCTACACCGACCGCTTTGGACGCCTCACCCACTTCAACAGCAGTATCATTATCATGACTTCGAATCTCGGCGTTTCCCACAAATCCGCCCCAGGATTCAACGCCGACTCAAACGACAGCCCCAACGATTTTCAAAAAGCCATCACAGATTTCTTCCGTCCCGAATTCTACAATCGCATCGACCAGATTATCCCCTTTAGCTCCCTATCGCCGGAGCAGGTCAAAGAGATCGCCCAAAAGGAAATCAGCGACTACCAAAACCGCGAAGCCTTCCGCCTGCGTCAACTCAGCCTCGCGGTCTCTGAGAGCGTCATGGCCCAGATCCTAGAGCAAGGCTACCACCCCAAACTCGGAGCCCGCCCACTGCAACGCGCTCTAGAAGAGCTCATTACTACTCCCGTTTCCCGCTTTCTATCTTCAAATCCGCAAATCGCCAATCAGCTCCTGAAAATCGTCCACGACGAATCCGGACAAATACGAGTAAGCGCGACAGGCAAATAAAGCCGCATCATCCAGCTCGCGCTCAAGCGCCCATCACACTGCGAGACGCAATTGCCAGCCGCCTAGCTTAAGATTTGCAAACAATTCCAACGACCTCAAAGCGGAGCGCCCTACCCCGCATCTATTTTTTGAATACACCTTTGGCAATGCGAACCAGCTGATCGCGAGCCCAAGCGTTTAGCGGGTCCGCATCCAAACGTCTCGGCCAAATCAAAACCTGGAGAGGCATTTCGATCTCGAAGGGCAAAGGATAAGTCCGCATATCCGCGGCAAACAAAGGCATCAGGTACTTCGGCAAGGTTCCGATCATATCGGTCTCACGCAGCATGTCGACTGCAACAATAGCGACGTGCCCGCCGAATTCACTTTTCAATCCGTCACCTTCTCGCTCGCCGAACAACTGCAAGAGCAGATTACCGAGGCCAAGGTAGTCAAGGCCTTCAACAACATTCCTATGGAAGTATTCGAATTGGCTCCCAACAACCTCCAGCAATACAAAGTCGCCGACTTAATTGCCGGCGATGACGCGACAGCTCGAGGAGTTGTCAGAGAACTTTCGAAGGCGCTAGGGTTCGATGCGACTGATACCGGCGCTTTGATCCGGGCTCGATTTCTCGAGGCTCAAGCAGACTTCCTTAGATACATGCTGATCCAAGAGATCCGCCCCGATGGCAGCTTCTCGATCGTCGGCACTCCAGACGCGTCAAACAGCCGCCTAGGCGGACGCGAAGCCACCACCCTAGGAGAGCTGAAACAAAACTCGTAATCATTTTTTCGGTACAAAAAAGCATCCCCCGAGGCAAGCCCTCAACCTTCAATCGTCTGACGCGGTGCGTCAGCGGAGTACTTCAAAACCCGGTGGTTGCAGCCTTCGTCCTCGAAGGCCACAAACCTACCAGAAGTTCGCCGCAAGCGGAGGAGCACTAGACCTAAAACGTATAAACCACCCCAAGCATCACTCTCGAATCAAGTCCATAGGACCCAAAAAGAACCCAAGACCAAGTTAAAAAAATAGCAAGCCCCGCGCGCAAATAGTGGTCACGTGACCACGTTCTCTGCGCAGTGGAGCTCTGCCAATCCATAGGAAAGGAATTGGCTCGCCTCCCTAAAGTATCCCTTCCACCTCGATTCATTGCGGTAAAATAAGTAACTGAGTACAATCTTCACCTTTCACTAACCACTTTCTGCTCCTCCTGCCTCTCAATACATTCCAATATAAGCCCCTTGCCAAACCTTCCCCATGATTGTTCGCTAACCCCGAGCTTGCATCGGCAACCTCAAATTCGACTTCATCCAATCTTTAACAACCGAAGTCTAGAGCATTTTTCTTTTATATAGCCGCATAGTTTGCGTGTCTGCAAAACGCCCTGCAGTCGCTTGGCGTTATCTTCGGGAGGGCTTCTCCCAGAGCTTCGACCAGCGTTTCGAAGGTTCTCGCCGAAGCCTTGCGAAGCAGCGACTTGAGCTTGGCGAACGCCATCTCGATCGGATTCAGATCCGGGCTGTAGGGCGGAAGGTACAGCAACTCGGCTCCGGCCGATTCGATCGCTTCGCGAACGCCGCTGACCTTGCGGCTGGAGAGGTCGTCGCAGACGACTATGTCGCCGCGGCGCAAGACGGGAGCGAGCTGGGTTTTCACATAGCAAAGGAAGCTCTCTCCATTCATCGCTCCATCCAGGAGCCACGGAGCTGTCATTCCCTCCGCCCGCAAGGCTCCTATGAAGGTAGAGCTTTTCCAGTGGCCATGAGGCGTTTTGACCACGCAGCGACTCGAGCTGGAAGCCCATCCGCAAGGCGAGGACATCTTCGTGTTCAGTCCAGTCTCGCCGATGAAGACCATTCGGGACGCGTCCCAGCTCTTTTGCTCGACTCTCCAGCGTTCGCGACGCTCGAGAACGTCGGGGCGATCCTGCTCAGCCGCGAAAGCCGTTTTTTTTATGGCGAAGCCCGAGAGCCTGGAGCTTGCGCCAAATGGTAGGCTCGCTCGCCTTGATTTCCTTGCTCTCCAGAAGCCGTTCGGCCAGCTCCTTGAGCGTGATTTCTGGACGCTTCTCTATCCGCTCGCGAAGGGAATCCTCCTGGCCCACGAGCAGCTTCTCGCTCTTGCCTTTGCGTCGGGAGACTGGGAGCTCGCCGTTCTCGGTCCAATGCTTGCGGATGCGCTCGACGCTGCGCTTGCTCACGAGCAGTCGCTCCGCGACCTTGGCGGCGCTCGATCCTTCTTCGAGCAGCTTGATCGCCCGGCTCTTCAAATCCATGCTGAGTTCTTTCATGGATACCGCTTTTGCCCTAAAAGTGTGTATATAGCGGAATCCATGAAAGAACTCAGCATGGATTTGAAGAGCCGGGCGATCAAGTTGCTCGAAGAAGGATCGAGCGCCGCTAAGGTCGCGGAGCGATTGCTCGTTAGCAAGCG
>JBCCZW010000391.1:0-4830 GCA_039186805.1 Verrucomicrobiota bacterium | reverse complement strand
GCGATCGGCGAGGCGGGTGGCGCGGTGGACTTGCCTCTGTATAGCGGCGTTGAGGGTTTCGGGATTCGCGTAGATTTCTAAACGCGTTTTGGAGCGGCTGAATGCGGTGTAGATTAATTCCCTGGATAGAAGGTCGCTTTCTTGAGGGGAGATCAGCACTGTGGTTTCGTCGAATTCAGAACCTTGACTCTTGTGGATGGTGAGGGCGAAGGCGGTTTCGTGTTTGGGGAGATCGTTGATCGAGACGCGTTTGAATGCACCCGAAGCGCTCGCAAACCAAGCGGAGTAGCGTTCATCTTTGTCTTTCCACAAGATGCCTAGATCGCCGTTGAATAGCTCGAGTTCGTAGTTGTTTTCCAACACGATAATTGGGCAGGCGTGGATGGGGCTGTCGCCGAATGGAGAATGGGGCCCTCGGATAGTCTTTTCGATTTCTTGATTGAGGGCGCTCGAACCGAAAGGGCCCACTCGGGTGGTTGTGAGAATGATCGATTGATTAATGGTAGAGAGCGCAATTTGAGGACTCGAGGAATCGGCGAGGGAACGGATTCGTTTGACTGCTTTTGCAATAAGAGACTTCGGCAACCTCTTGATTGTGGGTTCTAAGGGGATGAACGCGAAATCTTCAGAGGATTCTTTGGCGAGCGTTGCCAGGCTTTCTACGTTTCCTGATCGCGCGGCTTGGCAAGCTTGATAGATGCGACTGTCCTCTCGGAAGCGGTAGGTTTTGGAAAGGCGATAGACTTTATCGTGGAGTGAGGATCCTGGAAATTCAGAAGCATGTAAGATATCTTTGAATACGCTTCCCACCTGAACGGAGCTGAGTTGGTCCTTGTCGCCGAGCAAAAGGGTGGCGCAGTCTGCAGGTGTAGCTTCGAAGAGCCGACGCATCAGAGGAAGGTCGATCATCGAGCATTCGTCGATGACGATGATGTCATAGTCGATCTGGTTATCTTGGTCGCGCTTGAATGATACTTGATTGGGAATGGTTCCCAGTAATCGATGGATTGTAAGGGTGGGCGTTTTCTTCAGTTCTTCGATTATCGGTTCAGACGCATCCAATCTTCCGATACCGTCTCCTATGGACTCTTCGAGACGAGCGGCGGCCTTTCCAGTAGGAGCAACCGCGGCGATGCGGGCTGGGTAATCTTCTTTCCAGGATTCGAGAAAAGCTTTGAGGTATTGGAGCGCAATGGTGGTTTTGCCGGTGCCGGGACCGCCTGTTATGACGAAGAAGCTCTGGGATAAGGCTGTTTGAATTAAGGAGGCTTTCGCAGAACCGACTTCTGCCTTCTGAACGCATCTCTCGCTGAGAAGCTGGGAGAGCCTTTCTTCGTGATGGAAGTACTTTCTTAGGTAGAGCGCGTTTGGCTTTTGCAATACGAGCGGTTCCTCCGAACTTGGGATACCAAGAGCAGGGCTATCAGCAAGGTATGATTCCCACTGAGAAATTGTAGGCCAGTCATGGGCATATCGGACTAATACTCGAGCTAGGTTTTGGGGGACTTCGAGGTCTAAGAAGGCATGGCCTTGGCGAATGGCGAGGTTGGCGAGAGCGCCTGCGAAGAGTATCCAATTGTTGGATTCTTTCAGATCTTCAGATAGGTAGCGGACGATTGCTCGATCGGCAGCTGAGAAGGGCGGCTCCGCCAGCGCTTTATCTAATTGTGATTGATCGAGTGAGGCCATCTTTTGTAGTAAGCATTATGAATGCGGTACTTGCTCTTCCGTCGAGAGAGCCGGTGAATGGGTGGGATACAGAGCTTCATCAAGCGACTGGATGAGAGAGGGAGTAGGCAGGTCGTAGTAAATCCCGTTTTGGGTGCCGGGCTTTAAGCCGCGGATGAACGTATAAAGTACGCCGCCGAAGCGGTCTTCCCAGGAATCTCGAGGGTATCGGTTTTCGAGGAATCTCTTGAGAGCGACGGTATAAAGTAGGTATTGGAGGTAGTAGTCGTGGACGGCCATCGCCTCCTGCATTTTTACTTGGGAGTAGTCGGAGGGGCGATCGCCAAGGTGATTGGATTTCCAGTCGATTATGTAGAGGCGTCCTTCAAATTCGAATACGAGATCAATGAATCCGCGTAAGAGAAAAGCGGTGACTTGGGAGTGGTTGCTTTTGAATTGCCGTAGCCAGGCTGCTGGAATTTTTCCTAGATCCGTTTGCGATAGGGCTTCCAGAATTCTCGATTGAACCTCGCCTGATACGGGATAGGCGAATTCGAGCTCTGGGATTCGGTTCCGAGCAGGTATGTCGGCGAGCCTGAAGTTGTTGTGGGGCGTCTGAATCTTGGCTTGGCAAAGCATCAGAATCTGTCGGAAGACGATGTCTTGATAGTCGGACGGATGAAATTGGAGGTCCTCGAAGGCATTGCTTACTTCCGTTTGGATAGAAGCGGCCTTGGAGAAATCTGCCCGCTCAAGGATTAAGTGAAGGAGGTCTCCGGCGTGAACTCCTTTGGGTAGATTGTAGATACTCTTAAGCTGAGAGTATTCATCGATTGGGTCTTGGGGAATCTCGTTCTCGCTTGGAAGCGACTCGTCGTTAGGACTTTCATCTTCTATGTCGATGTGTCCCGCGCGCATTTGGCGGCTGAGAGCGGAGAAGCTTAAGATCCGCTGCCGGTCTAGGAGAGCGGGGCGTTTGATCGAACGCGCTTGGGCAGTGACGGGGGAGAGTTCTTGTTTCGGTTGATAGGGGGTCCGTTGGATATTTGGATTATCGATTCGCCTAATGCCGAAGTTTTTTGGCGAGGCTGTGGAGAGTGATTGGAGTTTATCGAGCAGAGCTACGTCGATTTCTTCGGCTGGGAGCTGCTCGGGACCAGCGACAATTTGAGATCCCAGGAGCATTTGAGCGAAAGCGGAGGGACCTTGGCGTTTGTCGTTGGATTCTGGAGTCAGATAGAGAGCGCATTCCAATTCGGAGCGTGTGAGGGCAACGTATAGGAGGCGAATCTTCTCCGCTAGTTCCTCCCGGTAGGCGAGTTGAGAGGCTTCCTCTTCGAGATCGGGGGACATATCTATGACGAGCTTATGGTCACTGTTGGTATCGTCGTGATAAACTGAATACTCATCATTCGATTGGACCCGAAGATGACTGATGAAGGGAAGGATAACTATGGGGAATTGGAGTCCCTTGCTCTTGTGGATAGTTATGATTTGCGGCTTCCCTTCGTCTGAAGATAGGCGGGTTTGATAGTCTTCTTCTCTATTTACATCCGCATGCCTTTTACTTTCCAGCCAATTGAGCAGGCCTTGAGGCGTGAATGCGTTGAGGTTGCGGGCTTCTTCCAAGAGCTCGGCGAGATGCGTAAGGTTGGTGTATCGCCGTTCGCCGTCGACTCCATCTGCGAGGGAGTCGAATGCGTTTGAGATAAATAGTAGTTGGCGAAGGGATACGTCAAAATTGAGACTCGACCAGTTCTTTGCCCAATCGCTGAGATGCTGGAAAATGGGTTCGATGATTTGAGGAGGGGGGTCTGCTGCGAGATCTTGAGGTTTCAGTCCACAGAGCGAAGAGAGGAGGAGACCTCGCTTCAAGGCGAGTCTCGAGGGTGCAGAGAGGCTTTCCAGGAGCTGGCGGAGGGCGGCGCATTCGGCAGTTTCGAAGATGCTGCGTTCGGCTCGAATTACGGGCGAGATGTCTCGGCGTTCCAATTCAATGGCGAGCGCGTCGGCTTCGTAGCGATTGTTAACCAGGAAGGCGACGTCGTCGGGACGAAGTTCTGGGGAGTCAGCTAGCCGCAGCGAGAGTTCTTCCGCGGCGTATTTCGCTAGTTGGCGAGTTTGCGATTCCTTGGTGGACGAGAGAAAGGCTTCTTGGTCGAGGATGTGTAGTTGAAGGGGAGATACAGACAGAGGGGGAAAGTCTTCCGTCGGCCGTCCTGCTTGAACGGGCTTGAATTCTATCTCGTCGTACACGAAGCCTTCCGTGGCGGATTGGAAAAGCGCATTTGTTGCTTCTAGAAGTTGTGGCCGAGAGCGATAGTTTTTTTCAAGCGTGCGCGTAACTACGCCGGAAGCTCGCGTCGCTTGAAAGTAGGCAAAGATGTCGGCGCCGCGAAAACGGTAGATGGCTTGCTTGGGGTCGCCTATGAAAAAGAGGTAGTGACTGCCGCCGCTAAATAGGGCATGAGCGATTTGGTACTGAACTGGGTCGGTGTCTTGGAATTCATCGATAAGGGCGGCGTCGTAACGCGACGAGATCGTCTGCGCGAGTTTCTCGCCTTTGTCGCCGCTGAGAGCGGAATTCAAGCGGTGTATGAGGTCGTTGAAGCTGATCACGTTGCGACGCTCCTTGGCTTCTCGGAGGTTCTGGGAGAGCCATTGACGGTATCCAAGGAGCAATGACTGAAACGCAAGGTTTATCTCATTCTTAAAGGAAGCGATTTTGAGGAGGGCGACCGGTGGTGAGAGGCCTTGGTGCGATTTCTTGAGAGCTTTTTCCCAGGCCTCGGGAACGAGGTCGTCCAGTAGAGCGATGTCGTGGGAAAGGAGGTAGCCGCGTTCGATGGACTTAGACAGCGAGTCCAATTTTCCTGCAACGTATTTATGGATACGGCTTCGCGCATTCAGCTTTTCTGCGTGGGTTTTAGCGATTTCGAGGAAATCGGAGAGGTTTTCGATGAGCTCTTGATACTTCAGATCTAAGCCTTCAGGAGCGAATTCTGGAGGATCAGGTTTTAGTAATGCATAGGGGTGAGCGGCTGATTCGCGGCCCAAGGCAGCGAGTCTACGGGTGAAGCCCTTCTGCAGGGGGAAAAACAGGCTCAGGACCTCGGAGGTCTCGAAGATCTTCTGGCGGAGGTATTCATTTTGAAGTTGTTC